>JAUNRO010000007.1:0-18508 GCA_030544185.1 Propionibacteriaceae bacterium
CGGAGGAACACCGTCAGGGTCGTCTTGTCCGAGCCCGTGCGCTGCGGCGGGGGCCCGGGCTTGGTCACGAGGATGAACCGAGTGACCGCCTCCTTGTTGTCGGCGATCTCGTGCGCCACCGCGTCGAGCTGATACATCTCGCCGGCGGCCGCGGAGCAGATCGTGGCTTGGAACCGCGAGTTCGGGTCGGCGATCTCGGCGGCTCCGGCCGCGGTCGACCCGCCTTCGTGCACGGTCGCGTGGGGGAGGTTGGTGTTCACCCAGTCCCGGCACTGTGCGGCCGCGTGCGGGTGGGTGACGATCGAGCCCACGTCGGCCAGCGTGGTGCCCGGCCGGGCGTACAGATTGAATTCCACCGGCAACAGCACCTCGGTGGTGATCATCAGCGGGCGGCCATAGGTGAGGTTGTCCAGGGTGGCCGACACCCCGCCCTCGATGTTGTTCTCGATGGGCACCAGCGCGGCGGCCACGTCGTCGTTGCGGACCGCATCCAGCGCGGCGACGACCGACGGATAGGGCCGCAGGTGGCCTGGCAGATCCGGCACGCTCAGCAGCGCCTGATGGCAGAACGTGCCTGCCGGGCCGAGATAGCCATACGCCGCGGTCTTGCTCACAGTCACTCCTCGTCGAGGGGGTACGCCGACACCGCAGGCTAGCGCCCGGTTCAGCGCTGGGCGTACACCTTCCGCGCGATGACCACTGCGATGAGCGAGAAGAGGCACAGGACCGAGTAATAGAACCCTGGCACCGTCAGCACCTGCGTCACCCCGACCAGCCAGGACAGAATCAGCGGGGCGAAGCCGCCGAAGATGGCGACGCCGAAGGAGTACGCGATGGTCATCCCGGACCCACGCACCTCGATCGGGAAGAAGTCCGACAGCAGCGCGGGCATCGGCGCGAAATAGAGGCACATGAAGATGCCCACGATGACCTCGCAGATCGTCAGCACCGCGATCGAGGGGTTGCTGGTCAGCAGCCAGAAGACCGGCCAGCCGGCGAGAATGCCGGCGATGGCCGCGGGGATCATGATCGTGGTCGGCCCGACGCGGTCGGCGAGCATGCCGACGAACGGCGACCCGACAAGCGTGATGACACCGGCGACGACGGCCCCCGGGAAGGCGGCCCAGACCGGCAGGCCGAGGTTCTGCACCGCATACTGCGGCAGATAGGTGATCAGGTAGACCGAGATGGTCGCCATCGCGATGATCGCGAACGCGGTGGCCAGGCGGCCGAGATGGTGACCGAACAGTGTCGCGACGGGACGCTCGAGCGGGGTCACCTGCTGGAACTCGGGGGTGTCGGTCATCTTCGACCGGATATACCACCCCACCGGACCGATCAGCAGACCGATCGCGAACGCGATCCGCCAGCCCCAGCTGTGCAGCGCCTCGGTGGACAGCATCGAGGTCAGCAACCACGAGATGCCGGCGGCCATGAGCATCGCCACGCCCTGTGTCGCGACTTGCCACGACGCATAGTACGCCTTGCCACGCTTCGCGTTCTCCGTGAGAAACGCCGTGGCGGAGCCGAACTCGCCACCCGCGCTGATGCCCTGGATGATCCGGGCGATCGCCAGGATGACCGCGGCTCCGACGCCGAGGGTGTTGGCGCCGGGCAGCACGACGATGATGAACACACCCAGCGTCATCAGCAGGATCGTGAGGCTCAGCGCAGCCTTGCGCCCGTGGCGGTCGGCATAGTTGCCGATCAGAACCGCACCCAGGGGACGGACGACGAACGTGATCGCGAACGTCGCCCACGTCATCAGGATGTTCGCCAGGCCGGTGCCCGGATAGAACACCGCGGTGATGGTGCTGGCCATGAAGCCGAAGAGCACGATGTCGTACCACTCCAGCGCATTGCCCAGCGAGGCGGCGACGACGGCCTTGCGCGCCCGAGCGCGTTCGGCGGCGGACTCGACGGTCGCGGTTGGGGAGGACATTAGCGGGATCCTGTCGTTGACGGGGTGACGGCGACACAGGCGCGGTGCGCCATCCGGACTATCTCTACCCCCATCGCCAACAGTTATGCCGATGAGTCCATTCCCGGTTTTGGGTGTCAGGAGATCGCTGCCTGGCCACGCTCCATCGCGAGCAACCGCTCCTTCACCGCGATCCCACCGGCATAACCGGTCAGCGCCCCGCCGCGCCCGACGAGACGGTGGCAGGGCACGACGATCGACCACGGATTGCGGCCGGTCGCGGCCCCGACGGCCCGGCTCGCCGCCGGCCGCCCGATCATTTCGGCGAGTTCGCCATAGCTGCTGGTCCGGCCATAGGGAATCGCGCGCAGCGCCGCCCAGACCGACTCCTGGAATTCCGTGCCCCGCGGAGCGAACTCGATGTCGAACGCCACCCGGCGCCCCGCGAAATAGTCGGCCAGCTGGGCCACCACGTCGGCGCCGGCACTGTCGTCGCGCTCGCCCAGGACCTCCGGTGCCGGCCAGTGCTTCTGCCCCTCGAGATAGACCCCGGCCAGCCGGCCCTGCGGGTCGATGACGACGGTCAGCTCGCCGACCGGTGACTTCCAGACGCGGTGCCGGTTCACGATGCCTCCTCGGTGCCGCACGACGTTCCCGACCGGAGTCGGCCCTGGCCCCTTGGCCAGGTCCCTCCATCATGACTCATCACCGCGGCGACATGACCAGCAGCGCCCCGGGCATGATCTCGGCCTCGAGCACCGCTGCCCGGCCCGCGGTGTCCCCATCGAGCTGATAGGCATCGGGATGTTCGCTGACGATCCGCACGCGCCGGCCCTGCACGAGGTCCATCCGGTCGTCCCCGCTGCGCCGCCGGGCGAGGACCTTCGCGGTCAGCCGCGCCCAGTCGCGGGCAGTCCGCGGGGAGGCGATCATCACATCGAGCAGTCCGTCGCTGGCCGAGGCCCCGGGGATCAGCTCGATGTTGCCGGTGACCAGCCCGACGTTGCCGATCAGCACGACCGCTGCCTTGCGCCGGAACGGCTCGGTGTTGTCGACCTGCACGCTCACCGGCAGCGTCGGATGGTTGGCGTTCTGGGCCGCTGCGAGCACATAGGCCGCGGGCCCGACGGTCCGCTTCAGGTCCGCGTTCGTCTTCTCCATGATCGCGGCGTCGACTCCGATCCCGGCCATGACCCCGAACACGTGCGTCTGCTCGTTCTCCGCACCGGGATCGACGGTCAGCCGGACCAGGTCGGTCGGCTTGGCCTCACCCTCGAAGGCGGTGCGCAGGGCGAGCGATTCATCGAGGGGTACGCCCAGGTTGCGCGCCAGCAGGTTCCCGGTCCCGGCCGGCAGCAGGCCCAGGGGGATCCCCGACCCGGCGAGTCCCTCGCACACGGCCCGGATCGTCCCGTCGCCCCCGGCGGCGAGGACGAGGTCGGCCTTGCGCCTCACGGCCAGCGCCGCCATCTGATAGCCGGGGTCGTGGCGGGTTGTCTCGAGCCACAGCGGCGACTCCCACCCACGGCCCTTGAGCTCCCACTCCACGTGCCGCCGGAACGTCGTGACATCGAGCACCTTGATCGGATTGATGATGATCACGCACTGCTTGCCGGTCGGGCGCACCGGCCGCTGCCACGCGATCTCCCACGGCTTGTCGGGCAGCACGTGCACGCGCGCCGCGACGAGGGCGATCGACGCGACCAACGCCCCGAGCAGCATCCCGCCGACCAGGTCGCTCACCCAGTGCGCCTGGAGAATCCATCGGCACACCCCGACGAGCACGAGCCCGGCGATGCCCAGCACCCACGCCATGGTGCGCACCACCTGCGGCTGGCGTGTGACCAGAACCGCCGCCAGCGTCATGGCCACCAGGACGGTGCTGGCGGTCATGTGCCCCGACGGGTATGCCCAGCCGTGGCCGGTGATCAGGTCCAGCGTCGCCGCTGGCCGGGGCCGGGTGAAGATCGCCTTGAGCAGCAGATGACCGCCCCAGCCCAGCGGGACCGTGAGCCACAGCGCATAGGCCAGGTTCCGCAACCGCCGCCGGAACGCCCAGAGCCCCACGATCGCCACCGCGGCGTACAGAATTCCCGGCCAGGTCACGATCGCGATCGCCGACCAGATCTGCGCCGCCGCTGACCCGGGCGTCAGGCCGGGTGTCAGCAGTGCACGGTCGGTGGCATCGATCACCCCACCCAGCACCAGCCACGTCCACGCGATGAACGCGGCCACCAGGCATCCCGTGGTCCACAGGGAAAACCGGCTGGGTCGGGTGGCGGGCATGCGGGCAGTCTAGATAGTCCCGAATAGTCCCGAGCGGTGTCCACAGGGTCCCATTAGGCTGGGCGTGTGATTGATCCGAAGCTGTTGCGCACCAACCCCGCTGCCGTCCGTGAGAGCCTCATTGCCCGTGCCGAGGACCCGAGTGTCGTGGACCGCCTCCTCGAGGCCGATGAGGCCCGCCGGAGTTCGATCGCCACCTTCGAGGCGCTGCGCGCGGAGCAGAAGGGCGTGGGCAAGCAGGTCGCCAAGGCGACCGGCGAGGAGAAACAGGCCCTGCTCGCTCGCACGAAGGATCTCGCGGCCCAGGTCAAGGAGACCGAGGCCGCGTCCAAGCAGGCCGACACCGACTACGAGGACCTGCTGAAGACCGTCGCGAACGTGATCATCCCGGGCATACCGCACGGGGGTGAGGACGATTTCACCGTCCTCGAGGAGATCGGCACACCGCGGGACTTCGCCGCTGAGGGCTTCGAGCCGAAGGATCACCTGGAGCTCGGTGAGCTGCTGGGCGCGATCGACGTCGAGCGCGGGGCGAAGGTGTCCGGCAGCCGGTTCTATTATCTGACCGGCCAGGGCGCGCTGCTTGAGCTCGCGCTGGTCAGCCTCGCGATGGCGAAGGCGGTCGAGTGGGGCTTCACGCCGATCCTGCCGCCGGCGCTGGTGAAGCCGAGCGCGATGGAGGGCACGGGCTTCCTCGGCCAGGCGGCCCAGGACGTCTACTATCTGCCCGCCGACGACCTCTATCTGGTCGGCACCGCCGAGGTGCCGCTGGCGGCTTATCACGCCAACGAGATCCTGGAGGCGGACACGCTGCCGCGCCACTATGCGGGCTATTCCCCGTGCTATCGGCGGGAGGCGGGCTCTTATGGCAAGGACACCCGGGGCATCTTCCGGGTGCACTGGTTCGACAAGGTCGAGATGTTCGTCCACTGTGATCCGGCCGCGGCCGAGGCGGAGCACGAGCGGCTGCTCGGTTGTGAGAAGGAGTTCGTCAACCTGCTCGAGCTGCCCTTCCGCGTGATCGACGTGGCCGCGGGCGATCTCGGCCTGAGCGCCGCGCGCAAGTTCGACTGCGAGGCGTGGATTCCGACCCAGAGCCGATATCGCGAGATCACCTCGACCTCCAACTGCACCGATTTCCAGGCTCGCCGCCTGGGGATCCGGGGCCGCTTCGCCGACGGCGTACGCCCGATCGCGACCCTCAACGGCACCCTCTGCGCGGTGCCGCGGATCATCATCGCCATTCTGGAGAACCATCAGCAGGCAGACGGCTCGGTGCGGATCCCCGAGGCCCTGCGCCCATACCTCGGCGGGCGGGAGTTCCTCACGCCGGTGACCGGCTAATCTCGCGCGCATGGCATTTGGTGCGAACTGGCAGCCCCGTCTCGTCGCGCTCGACATCGACGGGACGCTGGTCGATCACGCGGGGGTGATGCCTGATTCGGTGTACGCCGCGGTGCGGCGCGTGGTCGAGTCCGGCGTCCCCGTCGTCCTCTCGACCGGGCGCGGATGGCACGGCACCAAGCCCGTGTTCGACATGTTGAACCTGCCGCCGGGCTTTGCCGTGAGCTCCAACGGTGCGGTCGTGGTGACCTATCCGCCGTCGGAGGTGATCCGCCAGGTCACGTTCGATCCAACCGATGTCCTGGACCGGGTCGCCGAGGCTGCGCCGGGCGCGCTGGTGGCCACGGAGGAAGTCGGCATCGGCTATCGGGTGTCCGACCATTTCCCCGAGGGCGACCTCCAGGGCGAGATCGTCAAGGTCACCGGTGAGGACCTGCGGTCCCGGCCGGTCACCCGGGTCATCGTGCGCGACCCGAACCGTTCGGTGCCGGACTTCCTGGCGCTGGCCCAGCAGCTCGGCCTGCACGGGGTGAGCTATTTCATCGGCTACACGGCGTGGCTGGATATCGCCCCGGAGGGCGTGCACAAGGCGACCGGGCTCGGCGAGGTATGCGCCCGGCTCGGCGTCGACCGGGCCGACGTGCTGGCCCTTGGTGACGGCCGCAACGACATCGAGATGCTGCGCTGGGCGGGCCGCGGTGTCGCCATCGGCGATGCTCCCGATGAGGTCAAGCAGGCCGCCGATGCGGTGACCGACAACTTCGCCCACAACGGCACCCCGAACGAGCTGTCCCGCTGGTTCTGACCCAGTTCAAGAAATTTCCGCAAAGGGCCCCCGGGCGGTGTACTCCTAGTCCATCGCCCACGAGAGGCTCGCCATGTCACGCACCGAAGCGTCTCCGCTTGAGCCTCTGCACGCGGTCACGCTCCCGTGGCGCACAGGGCTGGCGCTCTCGCTGATCGTCACCGCGTTTCTGGTGCTCAGCGAGCTCGATCGGCTCAGCGGACAACTCCCGGCCACCGATGGAACGATCCACTCCCTCGGCGAGCTCGTCGGCCCGCGCACGTCCAATGCCGCGTGGGTGGCGGTGCTGAACGATCCGACGGGGGTGATGGGCCGGCTGCTGGGCGCGCATCTGGTCGCGGACACGCTGCTCGTGCTGACGTACGCCTGGCTGGGCCTCGCTCTCGCCCGGCGCACCCCGCCGTGGTCCCGGGTGGGCACGGCGCTGCTGGTCACGGGACTGGTCGACCTGACCGAGAACCTGTTGATCGCAGCGGCTTCCCGCGCCCACGGACTGGTGCCGCTCGTGGTGGTCGTGACGCTGCTGAAGTGGGCCGGCATCGCGGTCACCGTGGTCATCGCGGCGATGGCAGTGCAGCGCACCCGGCCCCTGGTCCGGGCTTGGCTGGGCATGGCCAGGTTCGCGTTGCGGATCCAGCGGTTCTCCCTGCTCGTGCTCGCGGTGCTCGTCGGGCTGTCGCTCGTCCCGCGCGACGGTGTCTTCGATCAGCTCCCGGACATCCAGCGGTCCTGGCCGGAGTCGGCCCGCGGGCTGGGCCAGTTCGCGGCCGCTGTGGGCGTGCTCGTGGTGATGAGCGTGGCAGCCTTCGTGCTCGGCCGGCTGCGCAGCCAGCATCTGTTCGACGAACGGGCCCGCGGCCCGGTGGCCCGACCGCCCTATCCGCTGGCGTTCTGGCTCATCGCGCCCGCCGTGGCCTGGCTGCTCGCGCTGGCGAATCCCCGCGACGTGCTCTGGGGCCGGCTCATCACCGTCACCGTGGTGATCGTGGCTCTGGCCGCGATCTCCTTCGCCCTGCGGTGCGCGCACCAGCCGGCCTGGCTGGAGGACACCCGCCCGCTGGACCGGACCCGGATCGATGCCGCCGCCGCGACGGGAGACCTGGTCGCGGTCGGCCTGATCGCCGCTTCGGGGGCCGGGCTGGTCCGGGCATTCATCGGCCCGCTCGTTCTGGGACTGGTCCCTGCGGTTGCCACCGCCTTCACGGTCCTCGGCATCGTGGCCGCGATCGCCAGCTGGCCTGCCGCAGCCTGGCTCATCCATCGGCTGGACCGCCTCGATGCCCCCGCCGGGCCGTGGTGGTATCGCCTCCTCACCCCCGGTGTCGACTGGCAGCGCCCTCGCGGCCTCGTGTCTGTCTTGTCGATCGCCGGTGGGCTCGGGCTGCTGACGGTGGCGATCTGGCCGGGGATCGCCGGGGCCGTCGGGGTCTCGGCCACCGTTCTGCTCGCCGCCGGCCTGATCGCGCTGTTCGTGGGCGGCCTGGTGGTCCTGGGCCAGGACCTGCGCCCGCCGGAAGCGCTCGATCGGCTCGGGTTCCGGACCACCCCGGTCGCGCTGCTGCTCATCGGGTTGCTCCTGCTGGCCAACCTCTCCCCGGCCAGCACCCGGATCCACGGCCTGCGGACGCTCCCGGGGGAGCTGCCCGAACGGCCCTCGCTCAGTCAAGCCTTCGAGACCTGGCTGAGGACGACCGATGGCTGCGGCCGGGACCTCGGGGGCGGGCTGCGCTGGCGCCCGTTGCTGTTGTATGCCGCCGAGGGCGGCGGGGTGCGCGCCGCCTATTGGACCGCGAGCGCCATCGATGCGATCGCCGCCACCGACGCGGACTGTGCGCAGGCGTTCCTGTCGGGTGGCGCCTCCGGTGGTGCGGTCGGGCTCACCGTCGCCCAGGTGTCCGAGCCCGGCGAGGCCGGGCACGCGGTCACGGCGCTCAGCCGGTCCGACGCCTTGGCGCGAGCTTCGCTGGGGATGTTCGTCCGCGACGTGCTGCGCGCCGGCACCGGCCTGCCGTTGACCACGCCGGGGCAGGATCCACAGTGGCAGGACCGCGCCGCGCTCATCGAGCGAGCCTGGGAGCAGACCGTCCCCGCGCTCAATGCGGCGTACCTCGATCCCCGCCAGCCCGGCCCGCCCGGCAACCTGATCCTCAACACCACGGCTGTGAGCAGCGGGTGTCGCACCTATCTCAGTCAGCTGGCGCTGCCGAGCGGTGCCGCGACGCCGCCGGCGGCGGGCGATTGCGACGGCGACCGAACCCCGGGCGGGCGGAGCGTGGACTTCTTTGCGCATGATGCGGCTGCGCGCTGTGTGGGGCCCCTGCGGGCGTCGACGGCAGCGCTCACCGCGAGCCGGTTCCCCTATGTCACGCCGGCGGCGGCGGTCGGCTGCCCGGGGCAGGAACTGGACCAGCTGGTCGATGGTGGCTATGTCGAAAACACCGGCCTCGGCACGCTCGTGGATCTGTGGCCCGAGGTGTCGGCCCTGGTGCGCGAACACAACGATCGCGCGCTCGCTGGGACGGGGAGCGATCTGGTGGTCCCGATGGTCGTCTTCCTGACCAACTCACCCGGCACGGACCTGGCCCCGCCGGGGCGCCCGATCACCGAGGAACTGCTGGTCCCGCCGGTGGCGTTCCTGCGGGCGGGTGGAGCGCAGGCGAGCCCGTCGGCGCTGTTGCAGCGACTGCGCGGAACGGCGTCGGCCGGTCTGTGGAGTGGTACGCCGCAGGAGCCGGCCCTCGACCGGTTGCCGCAGCGGCGGGTGTTCGTGGTCTATCCGGCGACGAGGCCGGCGCTCACGGCGCCGCTGGGGTGGACGCTGTCCGGGATGAGCCGTGCGTCGATGGACCAGGCCCTGGCCCAGCAGCGTCAGGCACGGTGCGGGCGGGGGCTGCGGGCTCAAGATGCCGCCCGGCGCGTGGATCGGGCCTCGGCCGAGTTGGTGTGCGAACGGGGCTATGGGGTCCTCGGTGATCTCGTGGGCGAGTTGCGGTGAGGGGGGCCGGGAAAACGAAACGACCCGGGCGCCCGCCGCGATCAACGGCGTGGCGCCCGGGTCGGATGCCGCGGGTCGAGTCTTGGTCAGGCGGCTCGGCGGACCGAGCCGGGGGCGACGACCTGGCGGAAAACCGCCATGACCTCGGCGAGCGTGGGCAGCGGACGCTGCGAAACGCGCGACCGATTCGCTTCGTTGCGGTGCCGGCGGAGGTGGCGCTTGACGGTGGACAGCGAGCACCCGAGACGATGAGCGAGGGTCTCCAGGCTCTCGTGCGGGTTGGCGTTGCGCAGCCGGACGACCTCGTCGTGATTGACGTGGCGGTGGCGGGCGGTGATGCCGGCCAGGGTGTCGAGGTCCTCCGGAGTGACGGTGATGGCCAGTCGCGAACGGATCTCCGCGCGCTGGCGGGCGGTGGTCGCTCCGGCATAGCCGGCGACATCGTGCTTGACCACTGCGTTATAGAGGCACTGCTGCATCAGCGGGCAGGCCCGGCAGATGTTCTCAGCCTTGCGGGTGAGCATCAGGTATTGACGCTGCTGGTCGCTGGGCGCGGAAGCGGTGGGCGGCTCCTCCAGCAGCGGGTGCTGGAACAGGGCGGCGAACTCGAGGCACCCCTGCGTGGTCGACTCGGTGCGAGTAGTGGTCGCGGCGCTCATGGTTGCTGTGATCCCCTTGTCTTGTTCGTCGTTTCCGAAAGATCCGACGGGGGACAGCGGCCCCCTGGTTCCACCGATGTGCCCATCAATTTCAGGGCAATGCTTCCATGTCACAAGGCTCGCAAACAGTGGCTGTTCACACGCCGAGAAGAGATAGGCCGCGCTACCCGTCTTGCGGTGGGTGCGCGGCCTCAGTGAAGACTGAGCATGAATACTCAGGAAAGGGGTGGTTGCCCGGGGGTGGCTCGGGTGACGGCTTGGTGCCTTCGTGATTTCTTCTTAGAGATACATCCCGGACCCCCCTGGCTTGCCGCCGGCCGGCCCGGGTCCTTGGTGCGGGGCGGGCGGCTGACCTTCTCCGATCTGTACGCCCGCAGGGAGCGCCCGGCGCATCTGTTCCAGCTGGGCACGGGCGGCCATCTGCTGGGCGAACAGCGCGGTCTGGATGCCGTGGAACAGGCCCTCCAGCCAGCCCACCAGCTGAGCCTGCACGATGCGCAGCTCCGCATCCGTTGGCGTGGCGTTCTCGGCGAACGGCTCGGTGATCCGCTCCAGCTCGTCGGCGAGCTTGGGGTCGAGCCCGGCCTTCAGCTCCTCGATCGACGTCCCATAGACCTCGCCCAGCCGCTTGCGGGACGCATCGTCCAACGGGCTGGCCTTGATCTCGTCGAGCAGCTTCTGGGTCATGGTCGCGATCCGCATCACCTTGTCGGGCTCCGGGACCATGTCGGTGACCGAATCGGGGTTCTTGCCCTCGTCATCGGGCGCGTTCTCGACAGCCATGCCCTGCGGCCCGACCACATAGAACTGGCCGTCCGAGGTCTGCCCCGCGACCACTTTGGCGCGGTCGTCGTCGTTCGGCTTCTCGTCGGGTCGCTGTTCAGTCATGCGCGTCAGTCTAGGCTTGGGGTCATGGCAGAGGTACGCAAGGTCACCCCGGGGCGCGGTGGGCACATCGCGCAGGCGATTGAGAAGGCGATGGGCGAGTCCGTCCGGCCCAACACGCCCGGCGCCCCGCCCGATCCGTCCCGTGGGCGCGCGGTTCCGCCCGCTCCGGCGGCTCCACTCACCGCGTCGACATTCCTGACCAGCGCCGCCTTCTTGGTGCCGGCCGAACCGGAGCCGGAGACGAAGGACACCGGCGAGGAGTCCCGGGCCTAACCGACCAGGCTCGGCTCACGGGGTGGAGTGCGGTGGCGGATGCGCAGGAGAATTCCCGCCGCCAGCGCCAGGGCGAGCGTGATCCCGCCCCCTGCCAGGAATCCCGCGCCCCAGCCGGAGCCGTCGATCGCGAGCCCGACGGCGGGCGCGGCGAGCGCCGATCCGGCCGTGAGCGCCGAGCCATGCCAGCCGAACGCCTCACCGCGGAAGCGTTCCGGGACGATCCGGGACAGGGCCTCCGAGGTCGCGGTGAAACACGGCGCGCAGAACAGCCCGGCGAGAAACAGCCAGCCCGCCATCGCGGCAGCCGACTCAGCGAGCGCGACCGGCATGGTGGCCGTGCCGAGCGCGGCCACGACCAGCCAGGGCGCGATGGGCCGGGACATCGCACCGAACGCCAGGCCGCCGATCGCGGACCCGAGGCCCCAGACAGCGAGCACGATGCCGATCGAGCCGGGCTCGCCGAGGCTGCGCAGACCGGCGATGACCGACAGGTCGGTCGCGGTGAGCGCGATCGTGGCGGCGATGGTCAGGGCGAAGATGCCCAGGACGGCCGGGGACACCCAGCGGCTGGCCGGCGCCTGCGCCGTGGGATCGGTCTGGGCCCGGCGGAGCGGCGGGTTCACCGCGAAGATGACCGCGCCGCCGGCGACGCACAGCAGTTGGAAGACCATCAGGGTCCACGACGTGCCCCACGAGTGCGCGATCCACACGGCCAGGGCGGGGCCGGCCATGAAGCAGATCTCGGCCAACACCGAATCCAGTGCCAGCGCAGCCTTGTGATGGGCCGGCTCGACGGCACCCAGCAGGGCCTGGCGGATCAGCGCGAACACCGGAACCGCGAACAGTCCGGCGACGATGACGAGCGCGAGCAGCACGCCATAGGAGCTCCAGGGTGCGATCACCCAGCAGATCGGCACGATGATCAGCGACGGCAGGAGCGTGCGCCGCAGCCCGTATCTGTCGAGCAGGCGGCCCCGCCAGGGCCCGGACACCCCGATGGCCGCCGTCGCGGCCATGCTCACCAGGCCGGCCGCCGAATAGCGCGGGTCCAACCGCTCGACCACGTGCAGCGTGAGCAGCACCGTCGCGCCGAAGAAGGGCGCGCGGCAGATCAGCCCCAGGATCAGGACCGCCCGCGCCGTGGGCACGGCCCACACGGCGCGATAACCAGCGAACGACGTCACTCCCGCAGGCTATGGCTTGGCTCCGACACTGTCGCCTCGGTTTCGGCCTTGACCGGTTCGAGGGCTCAGGTGTCAGACAGCCCCAACCGCTGCGCGACCTCGGCCAGCACCTCCGGATCACCCGCATAGGGCCACCCCGCCCGCGGCCAGGTCGTCACCACATCGGTGAACCCGAGCTCCTGAGCGCGGCCGATCTGGTCCAGGCAGAACTCCGCGCTGGTGAGCGAAAACTGCGGCGCGGAGTCGAGATAGAGATAGCGGTCGATTCCCTCGCCGCCGGCGTCGGTGACCCGTTGGCTCAGCGTCCCCACGTTGCGCCACCAGTCCGCCAGCGTCTGTCCGCCGAGGCCGGTGGTGGCCCAGGCGCCGCGCTCGACGGCCAGCTCGATCGCCTTCGGCCCGGTGGCCGCGACGATCAACGGGGGAGGGGTGAGGCCGAGGCCCGCCACGTTGCGATAGTCGACGGCGCGATAAAACTCCCCGTCGTGGTGCACATGGTCCTCGCTCAACCCGCGCTCGAGCACATCAAGGAATTCGCGCAGTCTCCGCGTCCGCTGCCCGCGCGTCAGCGCCTCCCCGAGGACGTGCGCATCGGGCTCCCCGCCCGACCCGACGCCGCACAGGATCCGGCCGCCCGAGGTGTCCTGGAGGCCCACCAGCTCGCGGGCGAACGTGAGCGGGTGGCGGAAGTTGGGCGAGGCCACCCAATAGCCCAGCGGGATCCGCTCGGTCACCACCGCGGCGGCGGCCATGGTGACGACCGTGGAATACCAGGCGTGGTCGTTCAGCGGGTCCCAGGTGAGGTGGTCATAGGTCCAGGCGTGATGGAAGCCGAGTCGTTCGACTTCGCGCCATGCGGGCCCGGCCTCGGCCCAGGGCAGATCCGTCAGGATGCAGACACCGACACGCACAGCCGACTCCTAGAAGGTGAGGACGATCTTGCCCCGGTGGTCACCGGAGTCGAAGTATTCGTGGGCCGCCGCGGCGTCCGCCGCCGCGAACGTCATCGTGGGAGCCGCGCGGAGGCGACCGTCGGCGTACATCGGCCAGATCTCCGCCACCACCTCCGCACAGACCGCGGCCTTCTGATCCGCCGGGCGCGAGCGCAGCGATGTTGCGATGACCTGGTTGCGTTTGCGCAGCACGGCATTGAGATCGATCTCGGCCGTGCGCCCGCCCTGGAGGCCGATGATGACGAGCCGGCCGTCCGGCTTGAGGACGCCCAGGTTGGGCGTCAGGTAGCGCGCGCCCTGGTTGTCGAGGATGACGTCGGCACCGCCGGCGTCCGTCATGGCCGCGGCCCAGTCCTCGCGATAGGAGATCGCGAGGTCGGCGCCGAGCTCACGGCAGAACTCGATTTTCTCCTCGCTGCCCGCGGTGGTCCAGACGGTGCAGCCGAGCGCCTTGGCATAGGGAATTGCGAACGAGCCGATCCCGCCCGCCCCGCCGTGGACCAGGAAGGTCTCCCCGGGGGACAGGTGCGCGACGCGCGCGTTCGACTGCACGGTGGCGGCGACCTCCAGCACGCCGGCGGCGGTGACGAGGTCGATCCCCGGCGGCGGCGGGATGGTCTGGGCGGCTTCGACCGCGACGTACGCCGCGTAGCCGCCCCCGGCCAGCAGCGCGACGCATGGATCGCCGACCTGCCAGCCCTCGATGTCAGCGCCGAGCGCGGCGATATGACCGGAGACCTCAAGGCCGATGATGTCGGAGGCGCCGGGGGGTGGGGGATAGAAGCCGCGGCGCTGCATCACGTCGGCACGGTTGACCCCTGCCGCGGTGACCTTGATCAGCACCTCGCCGGGGCGGGGCTTGGGCACGGGTGCTTCGGCGAGGCGGAGCACCTCCGGACCGCCGTCGCCGGCGGCGAGAACGGCCTGCATGGTGGTGGGGACGGCATCACTCATGATGTCAGCGTATGCGGCTAGCATGACCCCTGGTGAGGTGGCTGCGCCATCGGCGGGGTCACCCACGGCGAGATCGCATAGTGGACTAGTGCAGCCGCCTTGAAAGCGGCCGAGCGGGTGACCGTTCCGTGGGTTCGAATCCCACTCTCGCCGCCGGAGTTCAGGAGGAGTGCCATGACTGATCAGCCTGCCGTCCCGCAGGAGCCGGGAAGGGCGTCGCAGGTGAGCGTCCATGTGCTGCGCCCGGCGACCCCCACCCGCGCGTTCGCGGCGGCGGCGGTCGGCAGCGTGCTCGGCGCCGTGCTGATCGTGCTCTCGGCGACCCAGCAGTGGGCGGTCGTGGTGACCATTCTCGGGGTGCTGATCCTGGTGGCGGGCCTGGCGCTGCTCGGTCTCGGCATCCTGACTGTCCTGCGGATGCAGGTGAAGGCGGAGCTGACGCCGAAGGGTTATACGTTCCGAACGCCCACTGGTGTCCGCCACGGCACTTGGGCGGAGACGGTTCGGGTCACGTCGTCGGAGTCCGGGCGGCGGATCAGCTTCCACCGCAGCGACGAGTCGACTCAGAACGTGATCACGCCGGTCGGTGCCGATGATCCGGCGATGGTGCGGCTCGTGGATGACCTCACCGAGCGGCTGCGGTCCAGTCGCTCCTGATCGGTCACTGTTCCCAGGGCGGCACCGGCGGCTGGGCTTCGGCCAGCTCGGGCTTATAGGCACAGGAGTCGCTCAGGTCCTCCGGCGGCGGCAGCGGCGCTGGATCGGGGGCTGCCTCCGTCTCGTCCGCGGGCGGCGCCGGTGGTGCTGGCTCGCCCGGTTCATCGGGGCCGGGCTCGGTCTGCGTCGCGGGCGCCGTGACCGGAGCCGGTGTCTCGGCCTTCGGCGGATTGATGGCGGCGGCGACCCGCGCCCGGATCCGGTCGAAGTCGGGGTTGGCGGAGACGAAGCCGTCCTCGCCGTTGCGCAGGACGATGCTGGTGCTTTCGCCCTCCTTGACCCGCAGCGCCAGATCGAGGAACGCCGGCAATAGTTCCTGCGGGATGTCGGTGCGGACGATGTCCTTGCCCTGGCGGGCGATGGCCTCATAGCGGGTCAGCACGTTGGTCGGGTTGGCTTGTTTGATGACGGCGTCGATGACGCAGCGCTGGCGGTCCATCCGCTCGAAGTCGTCGGACCCATAGCGACCCCGGGCGTACCACAGGGCCTCGGTCCCGTTGAGGTGCTGGTTGGCGCCCGGCCGCAGGGCCGCGGTCGGTTTGATGCCGGCGCTGGTGTCCCCGCCGATCGGCACCCAGGTGTTGATGTTGACGCTGATCCCGCCGAGAGCGTCGATGAGCTTGTGGAAGCCCTCGAGCTCCACGAGGGCGTAGTAGTCGACCTTCAGGCCCGTGGCCTCGCCCACCGACAGCTTCACCACGTCGGCGCCCAGGTCGTCGGTCCGGCCGAGGATGTCGGGCGGGACGTTGGCCGGGACATTGACATACATCTCGGTGAGCATGAAGCCGAGGCTCTCGCCCCAGCCGTTCGTGAAGCCCTCCGGGTAGTACTCGTGCAGGGGGGAATCCACCGGGAACGGCATTCTGGCGGTGTTCCGCGGCAGCGAGACCAGCACGGTGTCGCCGGTGCGGGTGTCGACGCTGGCGAGGATGACCGTGTCGGTTCGGGTGCCCCACCGGTCGGCTCCGGCGTCGCCACCGAGCAGCAGGATGTTGACCCGTGGCTTGTTCTTCCATGGATTGCGCTTGTCAAGGTTGGGTGCGGTGCCGGAGAACAAGGAGTTGCCGTCCCGGAAGATCGATTCCAACAACCGCGACTGGTCGAACGAATAGCGGGCGGCCACCGACATCGGTGCGGCGATGGTCAGCGCGAGAACGGCGACCAGGCCCGATCCGACCACCCGTTCATAACGAGTGAGTTGGCGCGGGCGCAGCCGGAGATGGGTGGTCACAATGAGTGATGCCCAGGCGAGCGTCGCGAGCGGAACCGCGAACACCATGATCTGCAGGAAGAGCGTGTTGACGCTGAGCCGGAACAGAGTGGGCGGCGAGACGATGCCCAACACGATCCCGCCGATGACGACGATGCCGAAGATCGCGAGCGCCGCGATGCCGGCGGGGCGCAGGCCGGCCCGGATCAGGCCCGCCCCAGGCAGATAGGTGCCGAGCACGGTCCACAGGGAGGCATCGCGAAAGCCCAGGCGACCGTGCGCGGATCGCTTCGCCCGCGGCGCCTTGTTCGTCCAGATTCGAGCGGCCATCAGTTGGGGTTCCTCGCGACGTAGTCCGCCATCGTGTCCTCCCGCAGCGCCTTGCTGAGCTCGGCCAGTCGCGGTTCATCCACGAGCACGATGGATTGGCCGTCGGCAGAGGTGCCGAGGCCGGTGATGGGCACCTGCAGGGAGTGGACCTGGCTGCGCTCCCGGCCCTGCAGGTCGAAGACCAGACGCTTGACCTCACTCGTCGGCAGGGTTTGATCGACCGTGACCTGGCGGAAGAGCAGGTCGAGCATCGCGCCGAACTTCGCGGGGTTGGCCACCACCTCGGGCGAGGTGACCTTGTTGATGATTCCGCTCAGCACGGCTCGTTGGCGCTCGGCGCGATCCAGGTCGCCATTCGGCAGCCCGTGGCGCTGGCGGACATAGGCCAGCGCCTCCTCGCCCCGGATGGTGATGGCTCCCTGGGGGAACGTGTAGCCACCCGATTGCGAGGCGTGCAGGTTGTTGACGCTCACCCCGCCCAGTTGTTCGGTGAGGTCCACGAACCCGCCGAAGTTGATCTCGGCGGTGTGATCGATGCGGGTTTGGGTCAGTTCCTCGATCGTCCGCACCGTGAGCGGCGCACGGCCCCAGGAATAGGCCGCGTTGATCTTGGCTTTGGCTCGGCGTGGCACGTAGGCGTTCTCGGCGATGTCGACCCACAGGTCGCGGGGGAACGAGATCAGATAGACGCTCTTCTGGTCGCCGCTCAGGTGGGCGAGCATGAGGACATCGGAGCGGCCGTCGCTGCCGTCGTCGTTCTTGTCGGCGCCGACGAGCAGGACGTTCATGGCCTCGGACGGGGTCTTCGCCGGCTGGCCTGCGTAGGGCGCTGGCATGAGGTTGTCCTGCTGGACGTTCGTCAAGGCGCTTTCGAACCGCTTGAAGTAGTAGGTGGCGACGCCGCCGGCAGCGAGCGCCAGGACGATCAGGCTGACCAAGGCGATGAGCAGCGGACGGCGACGCCGGCGACGCCGGGCCGGTGCGGCCCTGTCCAGGACTGAGACGTCCGACTCGCGCATGCACTCTCCTCGATCGGCCCGCTGCCGCAATGCCGGCATGGGCATAGCGAGTCTACTCGCCACGCCGAAGCTCGGAAATCTCCGTTTCCCGCAGCGGGAACGAGGCTGACGGTCGGGCCCGGGTTCGCCCGTGTGCTGAAAGCGCGCGTGTCCCGACCAGATTGGCCGCGAGTCGTGCGGTCCACTAAGATGCATCGGGTTGAGGAGGCGTCGCCTAGTCCGGTCTATGGCGCCCGCCTGCTAAGCGGGTTTGGGTCTTAACGCCCATCGCGGGTTCAAATCCCGCCGCCTCCGCCATCGCCGCGCCGCGTCCACCCAGAACTGGGTAGGGCGCGGCGCAGTTGTTTCTGCTCGCCTGCGCGCAGTGGAGGTCCGGTGGTCGGAATGTGGCTGAACGGTGAGGAGCCCCGGCCGATGGCCGGGGCTCCTCACTCAGGCATGACGCGTCAGGCCAGGTTGGCCTTCAGCGTGTCCAGCTCAGCCTTGACGGCATCGGGAACGTTGCCCAGCTTGTCGAACCACTCCTCAATCAGCGGGATCTCGTTCTTCCACTCCTCGGCATCGAACTTCGTGGCCGCGTCGAGCTTGGCGGCGTCGATGTCCAGCCCGTCGACGTTGAGCGAGCCCTCGGCGGGAATCGCGCCGGCGGGGGTGTCGATGGCCTCGACGCTGCCTTCGAGGCGACGGACGACCCACTCGAGCACACGGCTGTTCTCGCCGAAGCCCGGCCACAGGAACTTGCCCTCGGGAGACTTGCGGAACCAGTTGACGAAGAAGATCTTCGGCAGCTTGTCGGCGTCACCCTTCTCGCCGATGTTCACCCAGTGCTGGATGTAGTCGTTGGCGTTGTAGCCGACGAACGGCAGCATGGCCATCGGGTCGCGGCGGACGACGCCCACGGCGCCGGTCGCGGCGGCAGTGGTCTCCGACGAGCAGGTCGCGCCCATGAAGGTGCCGTGGTTCCAGT
>JAUNRO010000007.1:18518-21030 GCA_030544185.1 Propionibacteriaceae bacterium
GCGCGGCGACCGCCGAAGAGGATCGCGTCGACAGGCACGCCCTTCGGGTTGTTGAAGTCGTCCGACAGGATCGGGCACTGCGAGATCGGCGTCGTGAAGCGGCTGTTGGGGTGGGCCGCCTTGACATCGGAATCGGGGGTCCACGGCTTGCCGTGCCAGTCGGTGAGCTGATCCGGCTCGAAGTCGGTCATCTCCTCCCACCAGACATCGCCATAAGGAGTCAGGGCGACATTGGTGAAGATCGAGTTGCCGGCCTCGACCGTGCGCATCGCGTTCGGGTTGGTGTGATAGCCGGTGCCCGGTGCCACGCCGAAGAAGCCGTTCTCCGGGTTCACCGCGTACAGGCGGCCGTCCTCGCCGAAGCGCATCCAGGCGATGTCGTCGCCGAGGGTCTTGACCGTCCAGCCTGGGATCGTGGGTTCGAGCATGGCCAGGTTGGTCTTGCCACAGGCCGACGGGAAGGCCGCGCACACGACGTATTTCTTGCCCTCGGGGGAGGTCAGCTCAAGGATGAGCATGTGCTCGGCCATCCAGCCCTCGTCGTGGGCCATCGCCGAGGCGATGCGGAGCGCATAGCACTTCTTGCCGAGCAGGGCGTTGCCGCCGTAGCCGGAGCCGTAGGACCAGATCTCGCGGGTCTCGGGGAAGTGCGAGATGTATTTCGTGTCGTTGCAGGGCCAGGCGACGTCCTCTTCGCCCTGGGGAATGGGGTGACCAACCGAGTGGACGCACTTCACGAACGGCTTGTCCTCGCCCATGGCATCAAGCGCCGCGGTGCCCATGCGGGTCATGATCTTCATCGAGATCACGACGTATTCCGAGTCGGTCAGCTCGACGCCGAACTTCGGGTCGTCCGCATCGATCGGGCCCATGCAGAACGGCACGACGAACATCGTGCGGCCCTTCATGCAGCCGTCATAGAGCTCAGACATGGTCTGCTTCATCTCCGCGGGGGCCGCCCAGTTGTTGGTCGGGCCGGCGCCTTCCTTGGTCTCGGAGCAGATGAAGGTCTGGTCCTCGACGCGGGCGACGTCGGAGGGGTCCGAGCGGAAGTAGAAGGAATTCGGCTTCGCCTCTTCGTTCAGCCGGATGGCAACGCCCCGGTCGACGAGGTGGTCGGTGAGTTCTTTCCACTCAGCTTCGGATCCGTCACACCAACGAATCGCATCGGGCTTGGTGAGTGCGGCAACCTCTTCCACCCAAGCCAGGAGGCCGGCGTGGGTAGTGGGTGCATTCTGGCCTACGGTTGCAGTCACGTCCTTGTACTCCTGCGGGTCGAGAGACATTCCAGTCGGATTGGTGCCCCAACCCTACCTGAACGGTTTTCGCCATCCACAGGGAATGGGGAGGGCCTTTTGTGAGGCTGCTCACCCTTGGCCGCCCAGTCGTGGCGCGGGCGCGAGCCCCCTTGAGCGGCGGGAATCGATTTGGCCCTGGCGGATTCGTGCGCTAACGTTCTTCCTCGGTCCGCGAAAGCGGTCCCGACCAGCGCTCGTAGCTTAACGGATAGAGCATCTGACTACGGATCAGAAGGTTGGGGGTTCGAATCCCTCCGAGCGCGCCACTGACTCCCGTTCGGGATTGCTCTGGACGTGACCGGCGCCCCATGGCATGCTGCCGGGCGTGAACCTACGGTTTCTGCCGTGTGTCAAGTTGCGCAAGCACTACTCCCGGCTTCGTGCGATCGCCCGGGTGGAGCGGAAGTCGGCCCACGGGAACCCTAGGCCCTCGTTGTGGCTGCTTGGATTCTACTCGGACAAGGCCTGGCGATATCCGGAGGGGCTCAGACGGCAGTCCCACCTCTACGTGTCCGATTGGGCCGCGGAGACGCGCACTTCACGACTCAATCCACCGGAAGTGCGAGATCTGCTGCGGGACAAGGTCAGCTTCGCCCATCACTTGGCTGCACACGGATTGGCCCAGAGGGCCCCGCGGCATCTTGGGGAGATCCGGGCCGGCGAACTGTGGCTCGAGCCGGGCGCGCGCGGATGGGGGGCCGGGGTTGTGGTCAAGCCCCGGAGGGGCGCAGGCGGATCCGGCGTGCGGGTTTTTTGTGACCTCGCGTCGGTGGAGAGCGCGCTCGCACGGGGAGACCTTGTCGATTCGGTGGTCCAGGAGCGCGTCAATCAGCATGACGAGATCGCTCGAATCTTTCCAGGGGTGTTGCACACGATTCGAATCCTCGCGCTTCGGGCAAGGGCGGGGTCTGAGGATGAGGTGTTGGTGCCTGCGGCAGCGCATCGATTCGGCGCTCGCGCCACCGGCGTGGTCGACAACGCCGCGGCTGGCGGTTTGGTCGCTCGTGTCGACGTGGCCCATGGCGTGCTGTCGTCCTTGGTCATCCAGGATCCGCGTGGTCGGCGGCGGCTCGCAGATAGCCATCCGGACACCGGGACCCCGGTCGCAGGGGTGACGGTGCCGTTCTGGCCGGAGGCGAAGCGGTTGGTGGTCGACTTGATGAATACCTTGCCCGATGCTGTCCACATCGGGTGGGACATAGCTATTGGGCCGG
>JAUNRO010000007.1:21040-21397 GCA_030544185.1 Propionibacteriaceae bacterium
CGCACCCCAACCCGCGGGTCCTGCAGATGCACGGACCTGTGCTCTTTCAGACCCGGGGCGTGGCTGAGGCCTATTACCGGTTGGGTGTGATCGGGCAGCGCCAGTACCGCAGGATCGGCCAATAGCCAGCCTCGGTTCGTGGTGCTGGATCCATGCGCCGGGTTGTGAGCGCCGCTCCATTCGAGGCTTATGGACCGCCAATGGCGGCGTAGCGTCCATCTGTTGCCCAGTCTGCAACGCCGCCTTTCACTGACCTTAGGGTGAAGGGGTCACTGTCCCGTGGAGGAGAGTCATCAGTGAGCGCGGTCTTCAGCTTTCTGGCTGACATGCCCCTGGTCTATCTGTTTCTCGTCGTCG
>JAUNRO010000008.1 GCA_030544185.1 Propionibacteriaceae bacterium
GGCGGACCACCTGTCTCGCTGCGGGCGCCGGAACCGTGCACACCAGCCGCGGGGAGCTGCGGGCCGAGCGCGTGATCGTGTGCGTGGGTCACGACGTGGACCGGTTGTTCCCGCGAGTGGCGGATGCGGCCGGGCTCGTGCGGTGTGCGCTGCAGATGGCGCTGGTGGACGCCCCGGCGGGGTACGCCTCGCAGGCGGCGGTCCTCACCGGGACCTCGATGCTGCGTTATGGCGGGCTGGCGGCGATGCCCTCGGCGGGGGACGTCCGCTGTCTGCTGAGCGAGGAGGCGCCCGAGCTGCTGGCGATGGCCGCCAACGTCATGTGCGCACCGGCCGGCGATGGGACGCTGCTCGTCGGCGATTCCCACACCTATGACCTCGCCCACGAGCCGTTCCTCGACGAGGCGATCTCCGGGCGGCTGCTGGCGGAGGTGGCGAGTCTGTTCGGGCTGCCCGCCTTGGGCGTACGCCAGCGGTGGCAGGGGATCTATGCCTCCTGCCCCGACCGGGATCTGCTCGTCGAGGCGATCGACGACCGGACCACGGTGGTCTCGGTGACCTCCGGAATCGGGATGACGCTGTCCTTCGGGCTCGGCGAGCAGACCCTGGGCGCACTCGGCTGAGCCCGCGAGCGCCGGATCAGGTGACCGCCTTGCGGACGAAGATCGCGAGCGCCTCGACGAGCAGGACGACCGCCAGGATCAGCAACACGATCGTCGTCACGACGTCGAAGGCCAGGATCCGCGAGGCGTTCAGCAACAGGAAGCCGATGCCGCCCGCGCCGACGATGCCGAGCAGGGTGGCGGACCGGATGTTGACGTCGAGGAGATACATGATGTGGGCCACGAATGCCGGCAGGGCCTGGCGGAGAGTGGCTGCGAAGAACACCTGGGTGCGGGTCGCGCCGCTGGCGAGCAGCGCGGCCTGGACGCGGGTGTCGGTCTCTTCCAGCGAGTCGGCGACGAGCTTGGACAGCAGGCCGACGGCGCCGATCGCCAACGCGAGGGTGCCCGCGACCCCGCCGAGACCGGTGATGACCACGAACACGATCGCGATGATCAGCTCGGGGATCGCCCGGACACAGACGATGACGACCCGGAACGCGGTGGACACCCAGCGGTGAGCGGTCACGTTGCGCGCGGCCAGCACGCCGATCGGCAGGGCCAGGATCGATCCCAGCAGCGTGGCGGCCAGGCCGATCTGGACGGTCACCAGCATGTCGGTGAGGATCGCGTCGATCGCGGTCAGCGACGGCGGGAGAAACAGCCCGAGTGTCTGCGGGATATTGGCCAGGCCCCAGAACGCGTCGACGGGGTTGATGCCGGCGACGAGCAGGCAGCCGACCAGCATCAGCACGAGGAACACCAGCCCGCTGAACCGCTCCACCCGGGACTTCGTCCACGGTGGGGTCAGCTGGGCGCTGGTCACGGGCTTGGCCGTGGGCAGCAGCGACTGCCAGAGCCTGTCCGACCAGGAGCGCCGCCCGGTGTCGCCACCGGCCATGATCGCGGTGCGCAGGGCGCCGGAGATGAGTTCGGTGACCACGCACAGCACCAGCACGACGAACGCCAGCGCCATGCCGCGCTGATAGTTCAACGAACGCAGGGAATCGGCGAGGGCGAGACCGATGCCGCCCACACCGACATAGCCGAGGATCACCGAGGTGCGCAGGTTGATGTCGAAGCGGTGCAGGGCGGTCGCGATGATCTGCGGCGTGAGCGCGGGCAGGATGCCGGCGACGATCTGCTGCCAGCGCTGGCCACCGGCTGCCCGGATCGCCTCCTTGGGGCCGTTGTCGAGGGACTCGACCGCGTCGGCATACAGCTTGCCGATCATGCCGATCGAGTGGATGCCCATGGCGAGGACGCCGGGGAGCGCGCCCATCTGGAAGACGCGCAGGAAGAAGATCGCGAGGATCAGATCGGGGATCGCGCGGGTCAGCACGATGAGAACCCGGAAGACGCCGCGCGTCGCCCGGTTCGGCGTGGTGTTCGCTGCGGCCAGCAGGGCGATCGGGACCGACAGGACCACCCCGAGCGCCGTGGCGAGGATGACGATGGCGAGCGTCTGGCCGATCAGGTCGAGCAGGACCGCCAGCGCGGGGAAATCGAGCGGGAACATCCGCCCGATGAACCGGGTCGCGTTTGACCACGAGTCCAGGATCGAGGCGATGTTGATGCGCAATTCGATGACCGACCACACCGATGCGACGAACAACCCGAGCAGCGCAGCGGCGGCCGCGAGGTGCTGAGCCGGCGGGCGTGGACGCCGGGGCAGCGTCGGGCGCCAGTCCTCCTTGGGGGGGAGGGTGGTGATGGCCATCAGCCGGCCTGGGCTGCGCCGGCGGGTGCCTTCGCGGCGTCCGGGTCCGCCATGGCGGAATAGATGTTGAGGGCGTCCTCGCGGGCGATCGTGGAGGTCGCGCGGTCGAGGACCACGCGCCCCTGCTGGAGCCCGACGATGTGGTCGGAGAAATCCAGGGCCAGATGGACCTGGTGCAGCGAGCAGAGCACCGTGAGGTTCTCCTCGCGGCTGATCCGGCCGATGAGCTCGATGACCTGGGTGCTCGACACCGGGTCGAGCGAGGCGACCGGCTCATCGGCCAGCAGGATCTCCCGCTTCTGGATCAGTGCCCGGGCGATGGCGACGCGCTGCTGCTGGCCACCGGACAATGTGTCGGCCCGCTGATAGGCACGGTCGGCCAGACCCACGCGCTCGAGTTGTTCGAACGCGTCCCGGCGGACCGACTGCGGATAGCTCATCACCGTCAGCCGTGGCCCGGGCAGCGCGCCGAGCTTGCCCGTGCAGACGTTCTCCAGCACCGACATCGGCCCGACCAGATGGAAGTGCTGGAAGATGAACCCGATCCGCCGGCGCAGCTTGCGCAGGTCCTTCTCACTGGCCTTGTGGACCTCGGTCCCCAGGACGCCGATGCGGCCGGCGGTGGGCCGCTGCAGGCCGTTCACATGGCGCAGCATCGTGGACTTTCCCGAGCCGGACAGGCCCAGCAGCACGGTCACCTTGTTGGGCGCAATGGCGACGCTGACATCGTCCAGTCCCTTGACGGTGGGGCTGAACTGCTTGGTGACGTTCTCGAACACGATGGGTGCGGCGGTCGGCATTGTGATGCTCCTGGCGGCCAGTGAGGCCAGTGGGAAGGACGGGGGATCGGATCAGGCGGCGTTGCAGGCCTCGGCGTTGGTCAGCTCGCAGACGCGACGGATGCCGTCATATTGGCTGTCCTCGACCTTGACCATGCCCCACCCGGATTCCTCGGCCAGATGGCAGCTGGCCTCATCGGTGCAGATGCCCGCCTCGACCATGGCCGGCTTGTTGGCCTTGGGGACCAGGTCCCGCAATTGCTGCTGGGTCTCGGCGGACAGGGTCTCGGTGTTCATCGCGATCGGGGAGCCCATGATCGTCTCCGACTCCCACACCTGCTTGAGTTCACCGTCGGTGATCTGACCGGAGTTGGTCATCGTGTCGATCATGGTGTCGTAGGCGAAGCCCGCGTCACACTGGTCGTTCTTGACACCCAGCAGGGACGCGTCGTGGCCGCCGGCCATCACCGGGGTGACATCGGACTCGGGGTCGATGTCCTCCGCGAGCAGGCCCGCCGACGGATAGAGATAGCCCGAGGTGGAGGCCTTGTCGACGAAACAGACCCGCTTGTCCCGGACATCGCCGATCTCGTTGATCTCGTCGTTGTCGGCCTTGGTCCACAACAGCGACAGATAGCCGGGCTCCTCGTCCGGGGCGTCAACCAGGGAGCCGAGCGGCTCGACCGGGACACCGCCGTCCTTGGCGATCTTGTAGGAGAACGGGCCATAGGCGGCGATATCGATCTTGCCGGCGCGCTGGCCCTCGATGACGGCCGCATAGTCGGTGGCGTTCTGGAACTCCACCGTCATGCCGGTGTCCTGCTCGATCAGCTTGATGATGGTGTCATAGCCCGCCTGCAGGGCGGTCGACTCCTCCGAGGGGACCGCGGCGAAGATGATGGTGTCCTTCCCGGCGCCGGCATCGCTGCCGCCCTCGGTGGCGGTCGGCGAGGCGGACTCGCCGCAGGCCGAGAGCAGCAGCAGGCCGGCGGCGGCCGCGAGGACTGACTTGGTTCGCAGGAAACGCTTGCTGGTCACAGAAACTCCTTGATGAGCCGTCGATCGGGCAGCAGATGCTGGACGGGGCACGCCACCGCACGGTCCGCGGCCCTGATGCCACTCAAAGTGAGGGGCCCGACCGCGATGGGGCGCGGCCGTGAACGCCGATAAACCCCTGAGCGACGCTCTCGCGCTCTTGGCGGATAACTCGGGGTCGGGCGTACGCGGGGTTCCGCGGTGGATCGGTGCCGCTGTCCGCGCGGTCAGGAAGTGAGCAGGCTGACATCCGCTGGCCAGCACGAGGTGCGGAAAACCGGCACAGGCAGGTGGCTGCTCCCTTAACGTGGAGCAATCGACCCCGGCAGCGTCGCCGGGTCTTGTCGCAAGGAGCTAGCGGTGAGCAGACCCGAAATTCCTGGTGAACACCTGCGCGGCCTTCGGGCAGAAGACCGTGAAGGCGAGGATATCGAACAGAAATCACCTGGTGAGCGAGCCCCCGGGATTGACCGGAAGACGCTCACTCGACAGGTCATCGGCGTTCTTGTCGGCATTGCCGCCGCGCTGCTGATCTATTTCATCATGCCGGCCGATCTGGCGCACGAGGCCAAGCTGACGGCCGCGACGGCCATCCTGATGGCGGTCTGGTGGATGACCGAGGCCATTCCGATCCCCGCCACCGCACTGGTGCCGCTCATCGTCTTCCCGGCGATCGGCGGGATCCGGTTCGACGATGTGGGCGCCTCCTATGGCAACAACATCATCTTCCTGTTCATGGGCGGCTTCCTGCTCGCGCTCGCGATGCAGCGCTGGAACCTGCACCGGCGGATCGCGCTCGTGACCGTGCGCGCCATGGGCACCAGGTCGTCCATGGTGGTGGCCGGGTTCATGGTCGCCACGGGCTTCCTCAGCATGTGGGTGTCCAATACCGCGACCGCGGTCATGATGATCCCGATCGGCGTCTCGGTGCTGATGCTCGTGGGCAAGATGGGCGGCGAGGCCGGCGGCGAGGACCTCGGCGCGCTGGCCAGCGGCGACGCCGATGCCGAGAGTGCAGAGGTCAAGGAAGCGATCATCAAGTCCAACTTCGGCACCGCGCTGATGCTGGGCATCGCCTATGCCGCCTCGGTCGGTTCCCTTGGCACGCTCATCGGCACGCCGCCGAACACGCTGCTCGCGGGCTATATGGCGGACAATCACGATCTGGTCATCGGCTTCGGACAGTGGATGATCGTTGGCGTGCCACTGTCGGTGGTCATGCTGATCGCGGTGTGGTTCCTGCTCACCAAGGTGCTCTACAAGCCCGAGATCAAGGAGATCCCCGGCGGTCGCGAGCTCATGCAGTCCGAACTGCGCAAGCTCGGCCCGATCTCCCAGGGCGAGATCCGCGTGCTGATCATCTTCATCCTCGCGGCGCTGTCGTGGGTGTTCATCCCGCTGCTGTTCACCGGTCTGGTGTCTGATGCCGGCATTGCGATGATCGCCGGCCTGCTGCTCTTCCTCCTGCCGGCCGGGGCGAACAAGGGCGTACGCCTGCTCGACTGGGAATCGGCCATCAAGCTCCCCTGGGGTGTCCTGCTGCTGTTCGGTGGCGGCCTCGCGCTGTCAGCCCAGTTCAGCTCCAGTGGCCTGACCGAATGGATCGGTGACTCGGTCGAGCGCCTCGGCGCCGTGCCGGTGATCCTCGTGGTGGTCCTGTTCACCGCGGGCATCATCTTCCTCACGGAGCTGACCAGCAACACCGCCACCGCGGCGACGTTCCTGCCGGTCGCCGGTGGTGTGGCCATGGGCCTGGGGATCCCGCCGCTGCTGCTCGCCGCCCCGGTCGCGCTCGCCGCCACCTGTGCGTTCATGCTGCCGGTCGCGACCCCGCCGAACGCCATCGCCTTCGGATCGGGCTATGTGACGATCGGTCAGATGATGAAGGGCGGGTTCTGGCTCAACATCATCGGGATCGTGCTCATCACGCTCGTCACGATGACGCTGCTCGTGATGGTGTTCGGCCTGACGCTCTAAACGGGTCCGCTGAATAGTTGGACACCCTACTAAGTGGTGGTGAGCGGCTTTACGATTCCGCGTATGCCGTTCACCACCACGCTCACCGCTGCGCCCCGTGCCGAGACCGAGCGCGCTGCGATTCTGGCCGACCCCGGATTCGGCCGGCACTTCACCGACCACATGGCCATGGCCGAGTGGTCGGCTGACAGGGGCTGGCATGACCTCTGCGTGCGCGGGCTCGAGCCCTTCTCGATGCATCCCGGCGCCGGCGTTCTCCACTATGGGCAGGAGATCTTCGAGGGGCTGAAGGCCTATCGGCACGCCGACGGGTCGATCCATCTCTTCCGGCCCGATCGCAACGCCGCCCGATTCGCCCGCTCGGCAGTGCGGCTGGCGATGCCCGCGCTGCCGGCCGCGCTGTTCATCGAGGCCGTCGAGGCGCTGGTGCGTGCGGATGCGGAGTGGGTTCCCGCCCATGGCGGTGAGGACGCGCTCTATCTGCGCCCGATCCAGTTCGCCTCCGAGTCGTTCCTGGGCGTACGCCCGTCGGCGAGCGCGACGTTCTGTGTCGTCGCCTCCCCGGCCGGTGCCTACTTCCGTGGGGGAGTGGCGGGGATCAAGCTGTGGGTGACGACCACCTATACGCGCGCCGCGGTCGGCGGCACCGGGGACATCAAGTGCGGCGGCAACTATGCCGGCAGCCTCCTCGCGCAGACCGAGGCGCAGGAGCAGGGCTGTGACCAGGTGCTCTATACCTCTGGCCCCGCAGGGCGCCGCGTCCTCGACGAGGCCGGGACGATGAACCTGATGCTGATCACCGCCGACGGGGAACTGCTGACCCCGCGGCTGGGGACGATCCTCGAGGGCGTCACCCGGGGCTCGCTGCTCGAACTCGCGCAGGAGCACGGGCTCGTGGCCGTCGAGCGTGAGATCACCTTGGCTGAGTTGCTGGACGGGGTGCGCAGCGGGCAGGTGAGCGAAGTGTTCGCCGCCGGGACCGCGGCGGTGATCACACCCATCACCGCCTTGGCGGGAGAGGGCTTCGACCTCATCGTCGGCAGCGGAGAGCCCGGGGCCAACACCACCGCGCTGCGCGAGCACCTGTTGGGGATCCAGCACGGTGACGCTGCCGATTCGCGTGGCTGGCTGCGCCGGATCTGCTGACACCCACCTGCAGTTCCCGGTTGCCTGAGGCGTCCGCCGGTGACAGGTTTGTCGACATATGTCATTCTCAAACTGCTGATCACCTCGATGGACGGAGTTGCGATGGGACTGCTCGACCTGTTTCGGCGGAACAAGACGAAGGACGACATCGCCACCACGCGGTCGGCCCTGCAGGCCGCCCAGGACCCGGACTCCGACGCCCAGGGTGCGGTGTCACGCCTGATCGCGAAGCTGCTGGACATCGGCATCGACGGCCGGGGCCCGTTCCCGGGGGCGGCCAAGGTCGCGGAGAAGGCGCGCGGTCACCGTGGCACCTCGTCGCGCGATGTCGAGAAGTCCATCGACAGGCTCGTCGGTCAGCACGTCCGCGGTGGCGCGGCGGGTGGATTCGCGACCAGCCTCGGCGGCTTCGTCACGATGCCGGTGGCGGTGCCCGTGAACGTATTCGAGTTCTATGTCCAAGCCACGCGCATGGTTGCCGGGATCGCCCATCTGCGCGGCTATGACATCTTGGCCCCCGAGGTCCGCACGGCCGTGCTGCTCACCCTCATCGGGAACGACGCGACCGAGGTGCTGAAGAAGGCGGGGGTGCCCGCGGGCCCGATCACCGGGGGCGCCGCGACCTCCCTGGTCGTCGGCCGGCTGCCGAAGTCTGCGCTGATGGTCGTCAACAAGGCCGTCGGGTTCCGGCTCCTGCGCTCGGTCGGGGAGCGGACGCTGACGAAGTTCGGCAAGCTCATCCCCGTCGCGGGCGGCGTGCTCGGAGCTGCGCTCGACGGATTCCTGATGCGTCAACTCGGCCAGGCTGCCCGCAAGGAGTTCCCGGCCCGCTGACCACGGCGCCGCAGGCGGCTCAGTAGCGCCCACCCATGGCCGGCGGCAGCCCGTCGAGCTCGGCGAGGTCCTCGGGGCTGAGCTGGACTGTCAGCGCCGCCAGGTTGGCCTGGAGATTCGCGGACTTGGTGGTCCCGGGGATCGGGATCACGTGCTCACCTTGGGCGAGGACCCAGGCGAGCGCGATCGCAGCAGGTGTGACGCCGTGACGATCGGCGACCCGGCGTACGCCCTCGACGATCGCCTGGTTCGCCTGCGCCGCGTCACCGGTCCAGCGGCCCAGCTGCGTGCGGAAGTCGCCCGCCTTGAGGTCGCCGACCGAGACGCGGCCGGTGAGGAAGCCGCGGCCGAGCGGGGAGAAGGGCACGAAGATCGCCTGGTGCTCAGCAGTCCAGGCCAGCAGGTCGCCGGCCTCGGCACCGTCCGCGGTCCGGCCGCTGCCCGCCGCATCGCGGGCCCACAGCGAGAACTCGGACTGGATCGCTGCGACCGGATGAATCGCCTGGGCCGTCGCGGCCTGGTCGACCGAGACCTCGCTCAGCCCGGCGGCGCGGATCTTGCCGGCGTGGGCGAGCTCGGCGTACGTCCCCCAGGTCTCCTCCAGCGGGACCTCAGGGTCCACGCGGTGCAGATAATAGAGGTCGATCACATCGACGCCGAGGCGCTGCAGGGAGGCATCGCACGCGGCGCGGATGTGGTCGGGGCGACCGTTGCGCGTCATCACGATCTTGCCGTCGACGATGTTGCCGACGAAACCGCCCTTGGTCGCGACCACCGGTGCGGCACCGGACTCGGCGAGCGCGCGCCCGACGACCTGCTCGTTGTGCCCGTCCGCATAGGCATCGGCGGTGTCGAGGAAGCTGATCCCACTGTCGAGCGCTTCCCGGATGATGGCGACGCCGGCGTCGTCGTCGCGGTCCACTGCCCCGACGTATGCCCCACTGATGCCCAAGCAGCCGAAACCGAGGGCGGAGACAGCGGTGTCAAGGGCCGGAATGCGGCGCAGCGGTGTCATGTCCCGACTCAATCACACCCCCGCGCAGGTGGACCAGAGCGGTGGTGTCAGGCCGGGTGATTAGTGTTGACGACGGCGCCTTTGATTGCAGGAGCGATCAGTGCCCGCGGAACAGGAGAGAAGCGCATGGTCGGCCTCACCCGGATCAGCTTGGCGAACCGCGCCGTGGTCATGCTGATCTCCCTGATCATCGTGGGGTTCGGCGTCTTCACAGCGACCACGTTGAAGCAGGAGATCTTTCCCTCGCTGACCATCCCGGGCGCGAGCGTGGTCTCGGTCTATCCGGGCGCATCGGCCGGCACCATCGAGCGCGATGTGACCCGGCCCGTCGAGGACGCGGTGAAGGGCGTGCAAGGCATCACCAAGGTCAGCTCGGTCTCCGCGACGAATATGTCGCAGGTCCAGGTGGAGTGGGACTTCGGCGAGAACACCAACGACATGGAGGCCAAGGTCCGCTCGGCCGTGGCCGGCGTCCAATCGGGGCTGCCGACCGATGTCACCCCGCGGGTGAGCGTGGGAAGTCTGGATCAACTCCCGGTGCTCCTCATGGCGGTGTCCTCCGACAAGGAGCCCGAGGCGCTCGCGGAGGATCTGCAGACGATCGCGCTGCCGCGGCTGAACTCCCTGCCGGGTGTCCGGGACGCCACCGTCACCGGCGAGCAAGCCCGCCATGTCGTCATCACCACCCGCCAGGACGACCTCGATGAGCGGCGGGTCGAGGCGAGCCAGATCCCCCAGCTGATCCAGGCCCACCGCTCGGTGGTCCCGGGGGGCCAGATCAACCAGAACGGCCAGGAGGTCACCGTCCAGGTCGGCAGCACCCTCGACTCGCTGGACACGATCCGGGCCATCCGGCTGCAGGGTGCCGACGGCCCCGTGCCGCTGGGTGAGGTGGCCGAGGTCGCCGACGTGCCGGTCGAGGCGACCGCCATCTCCCGGGTGAACGGCGAGCCCTCCCTGACCCTGTCGATCACCAAGACGCTCGACGCCAACACCGTGACGGTCGCGCACGCCGTCCATGACGAACTGCCCGGGATCGGCCGCGAGATCGGGGGCAATACGACGTTCGCGACGGTGTTCGACCAGTCGCCGTGGATCGAGCAGTCGGTGCACGACCTCACGACCGAGGGCGGGCTCGGCCTCGCGATGGCCGTCCTGGTGATCCTGCTGTTCCTCCGCTCGGCGCGCTCGACGATCATCACCGCAATCTCGATCCCGTTGTCGTTGTTGTTCGCGGTCATCGCGCTCTATTGGGCCGACTATTCGCTCAACCTGCTCACCCTGTCGGGGCTGACGGTGGCAGTCGGCCGGGTCGTCGACGACTCGATCGTGGTGATCGAGAACATCGAGCGGCACGCGGGACTGGGGGAGGAGTTCGGGGTTCCGTTGATCGTGCGGGCCGTGCGCGAGGTCGCCGCGGCCGTCATCGCCTCGACAGCCACCGCCGTGGCGGTGTTCCTGCCGCTCGGCATCGTCGGTGGCATGGCGGGCGAACTGTTCCGGCCCTTCGCGCTGACGGTGGCCGTCGCGCTGGTCGCGTCGCTCGCCGTGGCGCTGGCGGTGGTGCCCGTGCTGGCCTATTGGTTCATGCGCCCCAACCGCAAGCGCCGCGAGCAGCTGGCCGCCGGGCCCGCGCGCGAGTCGCACGAGGCCGCCGAGACCGGCCTGCAGCGGTCCTATCTGCCGGCGCTGCGCTGGGCGCTGCGGCGCCCGGTGGTCACGCTCGTGATCGCCGGGCTGGTGTTCGCCGGCACCATGGCCGGGGCGACCCTGCTGAAGACGGACTTCCTCGGCGACACCGGCGACACCTCGCTGTCGGTGCGCCAGACGCTTCCGGTCGGCACCTCCTTGGCCGAGACCGACGCCGCGGCACAGCGCGTGGAGGGCGTGCTCGCCGGCGATCCGGCCGTCGAGACCTATTCGACCTCGGTCGGCTCGGGAGGCTTCGAGGCCCAGTTCACCGGCGGCGGCGGGGAGTCGAACAAGGCCGATATCTCGGTGACCCTCGTCCCGGGATCGTCCGGCCGCGAAGCCGCTGATCGGATCCGGGCCGAGCTCGAGGGCCGCGCCGACGTCGGCGAGATCGAGGTGATCACCGCCGGCGGCGCGACGGGCAGCCAGGACCTCGCGGTCCAGGTGACCGGCCGGGACGAAGAGACCCTGCGGCGAGGTGCCGACCAGGTGACCCGGATGATGCAGGAGCACACCGGTCTGAGTCAGGTGCAGTCCGACCTGGCCGAGCGGCGCCCGGTGCTGCAGGTCAACGTGCGGCCGGCCGATGCCGCCGCAGCCGGCATGAACCAGGGCACGATCGGGCCGGCAGTGCTGCAGGCCATGCGGGGGACACCGCTGGGTGAGGTCACGGTCGACGGCCGGACCCAGGAGCTCACGCTGCGGTCACGGGAGCCGGTCACCACCAAGGACGAGCTCGAGAATCTCGAGCTGCCGGTCACCCAGAAACAGACGATGGATGAGCAGCAGCGGCTGACCGACGAGCTCCAGGCCGACCAGGATGCGGAGTCCGATCGCCAGGTTGCCCAGGCGGAGGAGCAGTTCGACGAGCAGGAGCAGCAGCTGCGTGACCAGCGCGCGGAGCTGCAGGAGCAGCTGGCGGAGCTCGTCGACCAGATCGCTCAGCTCGAGGCGGCGCCACTCACGGCCGCGGGCATGGGCGGCGCTGCCGGCGCGCTGGGCCCGGGGGGCGCCGGTGGCATCCCGCCGGGCATGCCGATCGACCCCGCCCAGGCCGCGGCGGCGCAGGCCCAGGCCGAGCAGGCCGCGCTCGCCCAGGCCCGGGCCCAGCGCGACGCCCAGCTCGAGCAGCTCCGCGAGACTCGCGACCGGCTGCGCGAGCAGCTCACCGCTCTCGACGAGTCCGCGGCCAACCTCCAGCAGTCCCGCCGCGACGCCGCTGCCCAGCGCGCCCGCGCCGCGGACATGCAGGAGCGCAGCGAGGCGATCCGGGAGGCCACCGGCAGCCCGGTCGTGCTGTCGGAGGTCGCGGATGTGGTCGAAGTGCCGAGCGATGCCACGATCCGCCGCGTGGACGGCGAACGGGCCGTGACCGTCACCGCGGCGATGACCGGCGACGATCTCGGCGCGGCGACCGCGACCCTGCAGGACGGCCTCGACACCCTCGACCTGCCGGCCGGCGTCGAGGTCGCGATCGGCGGCGTGTCCAGCGACCAGGCCGAGGCGTTCAACCAGCTCTGGTTGGCCATGGGCGTGGCGATCGCCCTCGTCTATCTCGTGATGGTGGCAACGTTCCGGTCGCTGGTGCAGCCGCTGATCCTGCTGATCTCGGTGCCGTTCGCCGCCACCGGCGCGATCGGTTTGCTGCTGATCACCGACACCGCGCTCGGCATCGCGTCGATGATCGGCCTGCTGATGCTGATCGGCATCGTCGTGACGAATGCGATCGTGCTGATCGACCTGATCAACCAATACCGCGAGCAGGGCGCGGACCTCACAGACGCGATCATCCACGGCTCCCGCCTGCGGTTGCGCCCGATCATCATGACGGCACTCGCGACGATCATGGCTCTGGTGCCGATGGCGATCGGGATCACCGGCGGCGGCGTCTTCATCTCCATGTCACTGGCCATCGTCGTGATCGGTGGTCTGGTGTCGTCGACCGCGCTCACGCTGATCCTCGTGCCGGTGCTCTATCTCCTGGTGGAGAACCTCAAGGAGCGGATCGGCACGCGCGGCCAGCGGCCGAAGGACAACGCCGACGACGAGGAGACCGCCGACCTCGACACCATGCTCGACGGACCTGATCCCGGAGAGGAACCCGCGCCGAACCCGGCCTGAGCCGAGCCGGTCGGGGCGGAGTCCTACAGTGGGCGCCATGGCAACAAGTGCCGCGCCGGCGGCCGAGCTGACCGTGGGCGAGCGCACGGTGCGGATCAGCAACCCCGACCGGGTCTACTTCGAAGAGCACGGGTGGACCAAGCTCGACATCGCGCATTACTACCTCGCCGTCGGTGACGGGATCGTCCGCGCCCTGCGGGAGCGCCCGACGATGCTTCACCGGTTCCCGAAGGGGCTGGCGGGTGACAAGGTCCATCAAAAGCGCATCCCCAAGGGTGCGCCGGACTGGGTCGAGACCGTCGAGCTCTATTTCCCACGCTTCGGCCTGACCGCCGACGAGTTGTGCGTCACCGAGGTCGCCCAGGTGATCTGGGCGGTGCAGATGTCGACCGTCGAATTCCACCCCTGGAACTCCCGGCGCGGCGCGGTCGAGGAGCCCGACGAGTGGCGGATCGACCTCGATCCGATGCCGGACTGCGATTTCGCTGCCGTCCGCCAGGTGGCGGCGGTCGTCCGGGAAGTGCTCGACGAGCTGGGCATCGTGGGCTTCCCGAAGACCTCCGGCGGGCGGGGGCTGCATGTCTATGTCCGCATCCGGCCGGACTGGGGCCACGCCGAGGTCCGCCGGGCAGCGCTCGCGTTCGCCAAGGAGGTCGAGCGCCGCGCGCCGGCGGCGGTGACCACCGCCTGGTGGCGCAAGGACCGGCCGGCCGATGCGGTGTTCGTGGACTACAACCAGAACGCGCGCGACCACACGATCGCCTCGGCTTATTCCCTGCGCGGCGTCCCGGGGGCCACCGTCTCGACCCCGGTCACGTGGGACGAGATCGCCGACCTCGATCCGCGGGACTTCACCATCGCCACGGTGCCCGAGCGGTTCGCGCGCCTCGGCGACCTGCACACCGCTATCGACGACATCGAGCACGGTCTCGAGCCGCTGTTCGAATGGGCGGACCAGGACGGGCTGTGACATGACGTCTGCGACCCACCCGCCGGACACCACGCGGCCCTGGCTGGCACCGTGGTCCCTGGTCATCGGGTTCATCATGATCCTGGTCGACTCGACGATCGTGTCCATCGCCACCCCGGCCCTGCTGCGCGGACCGGACGCGGGATCACGACCGTCGTCTGGGTCCCCGATCAGGCGCCACCAGCAACATCCGATCCGACTCCCCAGGAGAGCTGAATGCGTGTCCACATCGCCACCGATCACGCCGGGTTCGAACTCAAACAGTTCCTCGTCGAGCAGCTGACCAGCGGGGGCTGGGAGGTCGTCGACCACGGAGCGCTCGCCTTCGATCCCGAGGACGACTATCCGCGTTGGATCATCCCGTGCGCGCAGGCCTGTGTCGCCGCCGGCGAGCGCGGGATCGTGCTCGGAGGCTCCGGCAATGGCGAACAGATCGCGGCCAACAAGGTGCCCGGCTGCCGCGCCGCCCTGGCATACTCCTGCGACACCGCCCGCCTGGCCAAAGAGCACAACGACGCCCACGTGATCGGCATCGGTGCCCGGATGCACACCCCCGCCGAGGCCTGGGAGATCGTGCAGGCGTTCCTGGCGGCGGAGTTCACCGGGGAGCACCGGCACATCCGCCGGCTGGACCAGCTCGCCGAGTTCGAACAACACGGAACGATGGCGCCGTGACCGCGCCGACCACCCCACCCGCCCCCGAACGCTCGGACGAGCCGGCGATCAAACCAAGACGAGCGATCGAGGAGCCGCTCGAACCGGATCCCGAGCCGAGTCCGGTGCCGGCCCCGCCCTCACTGCTGGAGGACACCCCGGAGGACGCGGTCCGCCGGGCGGGTCTGCGCCGGATGCGGATCGTCGCGACCTCACTCCTCGTCTTCGCCGCGATCGTGTTCCTCCTCACCGGTGGCCACCCGCCGAGGAGCCCCTTGGGCTTCATCAACACCGCGGCCGAGGCCGCGATGGTCGGTGCGCTCGCGGACTGGTTCGCGGTCACCGCGCTGTTCCGCCACCCCCTCGGTCTGCGGATCCCGCACACCGCGCTGATCAAGCGGCGCAAGGACGACCTGGGCCGCTCGCTCCAGCAGTTCGTGACGACGAACTTTCTGACCGAGGCGGTTGTGCGGCAGCGCCTCGAGCACACCCAGGTCGGCCTGCGGCTGTCGGAGTGGCTGGCGGAGGACCGGAACCGCCACCGGGTGATCACCGAGGTGGTGGGCCTGGCCCGCCAGGCGCTGGGCCGGGTGAGCGAGGACGACATCCGCGCCCTCGTCGAGGAGACCCTCCTGCCGCGGCTCACCAGGGAGGACCTCGCCCCGGTGGCCGGGGCCTTCCTGGAGGGCATTGTGGCCGACGAGGCCCACCACGGGCTGGTCGATCTGCTTCTGCGGGAACTCGACCTGTGGGTGGCCCGCAACCCCGAACGCCTCAAGAAGCTGATCGGTGACCGGGCGCCGCTGTGGAGCCCCGTCTGGGTCGACAAGATGGTCGGCAAGTGGGGCTATGAACAGATGCAGACCTGGATCCGCCAGGTCCGCGAGGATCCGAAGCATGCGGTCCGCATCGCGCTGGACGATCTCCTCGCCGACCTCGCCACCGATCTCCAGGAGGACGAGAACATCCGGGCCCGAGCGGAGACGCTCAAGGAACGACTGCTCGCGCACCCCTCGTTGGTCGACACGATCGTCCGCCTCTGGGAGTCCCTGCGGGACTCGCTCGTCGCAGCCATGGACGACCGCACCAGCTCATTGTGGCGCCGCGGCGACGGCTGGATCGCGGAGTTCGCCGAGCGACTCGGCAGCGATGACGAACTGCGCACCCGGCTGGAGGGACGGTTCAACGATGTCGTGTGCTTCCTCGTCCAGCGCTATGGTCCCGAACTCGCCGGGGTCATCTCCCACACCGTCGAGAGCTGGAACGCCGACGAGGCCAGCCGCAAGATCGAACTGTTCGTCGGCCGCGACCTGCAGTTCATCCGCATCAACGGCACCATCGTGGGCGCCCTCGCCGGAGTCGTCATCCACACCATCGCCGTGCTGCTGCACTGACGCTCAGGCCTCCGGCGTGCCCTGGTGGAACCGCTGCTGCCAGTTCTCCTCCACGCGCACCCACAACGAGGTCCGCAGCGCCGACGGCGCGGCGCCGGTGCTGCGCCACACGAGCAGGATCTGATCGGCGTTCAGCCGCTGCGCGTCGATCACCTCGCACGCGACCTCACCCTCCAGCGGGCCTATCGCGGCCAGCATCTCCCCGCGGTTCCAGATCCGCCCACTCGCCCCGATCTCATACCAATCCGCATGCAGCAGCGCGGCGACCCGGCTGGGGTCACTGCGTACGCCCGCCGTCAACAGCGCTCGCTCCAGGTCAATCACGTGCTCGATCGCGGTCACGTCGGCATCGAGGCCGGGCACGTCGACCGGACCGAACAGGTCGTCCGGGTCGGGGTCGGCGACGGGCTCGTCGCCCGGCAGCGCCCAGTCCTCCTCGGCGTCCTCGAGCTCGGGGTCTTCGGGATCCAGGCTGAACAGCCCGGGCACCGCCTCGGTCTGGCCCACGCGGAACCGCTCGTGGCCGCCGGGCGCCGCGATCTCGCCACCCGGGGACTGCGCCGCCCCTGCGAAACCCGGTCCGGTGACGGGGTCCTGACCGTTCTGGTACGCCGTCGCGACCGCCCGCGCCAGCCGGTCCGCGGCCTCGTTGAGCTCGTGACCGGCGTGGCCGCGGACCCACTCGAACGTGACCGTCCGGCCCTGCATGGCCCCGTCCAGTGCCTTGACCAGTTCCACGTTCATCACCGGCTTGCCATCGGCCTTGCGCCAGTTCTTGCGCTTCCAGCCGGCGGTCCACTTGGTGATGACGTTGATCGCATACTGGCTGTCGCACAGCACATGCAGGGCCTCGGCCGAGCCCGCGGTCTGCTCCAGCAGGTCCAGGACCGCCATCAGCTCGCCCATGTTGTTGGTCCCGTGTGGCCAGCCGCCGGCGGCCCAGCAGGTGTCATCGACATACCACGCCCAGCCCGCGGGGCCGGGGTTGCCGAGGGCGGATCCATCTGCTGCGGCAATGATCGTCACGGGGCGATCCTGCCACGAGCCGGCGGAGTCCTCAGCCGCGCCCGCGGGCCACCTTCGGCGCCGGGCGAAGAAGCTCTGGACCTCCGGCGCACCCCCGACTGCTCACCAGATCGTGACGCGCTCCTGCGGCGCCAGCCACAGCTTGTGCTCCGGCGTCACGGCGAACGCGTCATAGAACGCATCCATGTTGCGCACGATCTGGTTGCAGCGGAACTCGTTGGGGGAGTGCGGATCGGTCGCCAGGCGCTGCTTCACCATCTCGGGCCGGAACTTCGCCTGCCACACAGCGGCCCAGGACAGGAACAGTCGTTGTTCACCGGTGAGGCCATCGAGCTCGGGGACCTCGGTGCCCTCGGTCGCGATCCGCCACGCCTTGAGCGCGATCCCGAGCCCGCCGAGATCACCGATGTTCTCCCCGATCGTGAGCTCGCCATTGACCGTCTGGCCGCCGGCACCCTCGGGGGAGAGCACCGCATATTGCGCCACGAGCTGCTTCGTCCGGTCGGTGAACGCCTCCCGATCGGCGTCGGTCCACCAATTCCGCAGCTGGCCCTCGCCGTCGCAGGTCGAGCCCTGGTCGTCGAAACCATGACCGATCTCGTGCCCGATCACCGCACCGATCCCGCCATAGTTCACCGCATCATCCGCCGCATCGTTGAAGAACGGCGGCTGCAGGATTGCAGCGGGGAACACGATCTCGTTGCGCAGCGGGTGGTAGTAGGCGTTCACGGTCTGCGGCGTCATGAACCACTCGCCGCGGTCCACCGGCTGCAGTGCTTTGCGGATCTCCTCATCGAGGTCGAACCGGTTCGAGGCGAGCACGTTGCCGATCAGATCGCCGCGGTTGACCGCCAGCGACGAATAGTCCTTCCACTCATCGGGGAACCCGATCTTCGGTGTGAACCGCGACAGCTTCGTGAGCGCTTCCGCCCGCGTCTCCTCGGTCATCCAGTCGAGCTGGCTGATCGACTGGCGATAGGCCTCGATGAGGTTCGCCACCAGCTCGTCCATCCGCTCCTTCGCGCGCGCGGTGAAGTGCTGATCCACATAGATCCGCCCGACCGCCTCGCCGAGGGCGCCCTCGACCAGGGCCACGCCGCGCTTCCAGCGCTCGCGATTGGTCGGCGTGCCGCTCAGCACCGTCCCATAGAAGTGGAAGCGCGCCGCGACGAACTCCTCGGACAGATAGGGCGACAGCGACGAGACGAGAGCGAACCGCGCCCAGTCGCGCCACTGCTCCAGCCGGTCCTCGGCGAGGAGCCCGGCGACCCCGGCCACGAACGAGGGCTGGGCGTTCACCACTTCGGCCAGCGCAGACTCCGGCACCCCGGCACCCGCGCAGAATTCGGCCCAATCGATCCCCGGCGCCGCCGCGGTGAAGTCGGCCCAGGTCATCAGGTTGTACATCTGCTGCAGATCCCGCGTGCGCACCTTGTCCCAGTGCACCGCCGCGATCGCCGTCTCCAGCTCCATCACCCGCGCCGCTGCCGCGGCCGGATCAGCCGTCCCCAGCAGCGCGAACGTGCGCCGCACATAGTCTGCGTACTCCCCGCGGATCTCCGCGTGCTGCTCCTCGCGGTAGTAGCTCTCATCCGGCAACCCCAGCCCCGACTGCCCGGTGAACAGCACAGCCCGCTCCGGGTTGCCAGGATCGGCGTCGGACCCGATCCCCAGGATGCTGCGCACGCCGAGCCCGAGCCACGTGCCGAACAGCCGCGACAGTGCCCGCGTCGAGTCGAGTTGGTCGACCAGCTCGAGATAGGGCTGAAGGGGGCGTACGCCCAGTTCCTCGATCCGCTCGGTGTCCATGAAGCTTGCATAGAGATCGGCGATCCGCGCGGCATCGGTGCCCGGCTCGCCGGAGTCGAGACCCGTGATGATGTCGCGGACGGCGGCCTCGGCCTCATCCCGCAGGGTGATGAACGCGCCGGCGCCCGGCTTGTCGGGATCGATCTCCGCGGTCCGCAGCCACGCGCCGTTGACGTGGCGGAACAGATCGTCACCGGGGGCGATCCCGTGATCGAAGTCGGCGAAATTGAAAGCGGGGACCGTCTGGTCGGCGGGTGCAGCTGTCGTCACCCGGCCCACCTTAGTCAGCCCGTGCTAATCATTCACGAACGTCACGGTCATGGGGTCCTCGGTGACCAATCCCGTCGCCGTGGTCGCGAACGTCAAATCTGAGTTGACCACCCCCGGCTGGCCCCCATCAGTCATCCTGGCCGACAGCCGCATCCGCACCTCGAGCCGCTGCTCCGCGAGCGCCGGATCGGTCACCGACAGCCTGGGCTGCGCACCCACGAACGGATCATCGAGCGGGAACCATTCGATCGACGCGCTGTCCACCCGCTGATCATCCTGCAGTGCCACCTGCTGGGGGCACTCCGGCGGATTGAGGCTCTTCTGCTCGATGCACTCATCGAGCTGCGCGCGAGCGGCGCGCAGAAAGGCCTGCTGGCCGGGAATGCTCAGCTCCGCGGTCGGGACGAGCCGAGGCTCCGCGCCGGGCCCGGAGACGGTGAACTCCGGTTCGGCATAACGCACATGGGGAAGGCCGGTCGTCAGCTCGTAGGAGCCGGGAAACGCCTCCAGCGCAGGCCGGGAGATCAGCGACCCGTTGACCCGGACGGGCAGCTTCCGCGGCAGAGACAGCTCCAGCGTCGTGGTGCCACGGTCGACCCGATAGGTCCCATTCGCCTGCCGCACGGTGTCGAACAGCGCCATCGCCTGCTGGGTGCCGATCAGATAGCTGGCCTGCACCTGGGTCTCCGACACCGCGAACATCCGGATCGCGGTGATCGGCGCCCTGGCCCTCGACTCGCGCAGCACCGCATCGGTCAGCAGCGTCCGGTCGGCCGGAGGCTCAGCCAGCCAACCGATCGCCGCCTGCGCATCAGCCTCGGCGACCGCCCCCAGATAGTGGCCGACGGCTTCCGACGGAGTCATGCGATCGCGCCCGAACGGGCCATAACCCAGGAACGACGCCGCGACGATCGTCACCAGCAGCACCGCGAAGGTGAGGACACCGAGGCGTATGCCGCGGCCACCCGCTTGCCGCGGCCCCGGTGGCTGGGTCTGCATAAAGCCTCCTGTGCTGGGCCCGTCAGCCTAACGGGTCCCTTGCTCAGCCCGCGGACAGGAGAGCCAGGCGCCGCGCGCGGCGCGCGGCGGCCACAGCCTGGACCGAGATGATCATCAACGCCACCCACACCAAAGCGAACCCGACCCAGCGCCCCGTCGACATCGGCTCGCGGAAATAGAACACCCCGAGCAGGAACTGCATGGTCGGAGCGATGTACTGCGTGAGACCGATCAGACTCAACGGGATGCGCTGCGCTGCGTACGCGACCAGCAACAGCACCGCCGTCACCACACCCGAGCACGCCAACAGCAGGTCATAACCGATCCCGTGCTGACCAAAAGCCCCCGCCCCCCGCGTGCCCAGCCAGATCAAGAACCCGATCGCCGGCACCGTCATCAATGCCGACTCCGCCGTCATCGACACGATCGGTTCCACCTTGACCCGCTTCTTCACCACGCCATAGATCGTGAATGAGACCGCCAGCACAAGCGCCGCCCACGGCGGCTGCCCATACTCGATCGTGATCACCACCACCGCCACCGTTGCCAACCCAATCGCCGCCCATTGCATCGGCGCGAGCCGCTCCGAGAACAGCACAACCCCCGCGATGATCGCCAACAGCGGATTGATGTAGTAGCCCAACGCCGCCTCTGTCACCCGACCGCTGTTCACCGCCCAGATATAGACGCCCCAGTTCACCGCGATCACGATCGACGCCACGAACAGCCGAATGATCGTGCCCCGCCCCGAGATCTGCGCCCGCCAACGCCTCCGCGCGAACAACAGCACCAACAGCGCACCCAGCACCGTCGACCACACGATCCGGTGCGCCAGGATCTCCACCGCACCACTGCGCGACAGCAACGGCCAGAACATCGGGACCAGACCCCACAGGAGATATGCCCCCAGGGCGGCGGACACACCGAGATTGTGCGAGCGGCGATCAGGAATCACATG
>JAUNRO010000009.1:0-14998 GCA_030544185.1 Propionibacteriaceae bacterium
CGATGAACAGGTTCAGATAGGCGAAGAACCGCCGGCGCCGCTCGTCGTGGGCCATATAGCCGATCGAATAGATGTGGATCAGCGAGCCCACACCGGTGATCAGCATGACGAACAGGATCGAGAGCTGGTCGACCAGCAGCCCGACCTGGACATCCCAGGGTCCGACGCCGATCCACTCATAGAGCACTGCGTGCACGGAGCGCTGCTCGGGGTTGAGCAGCATGTGCGCCATCAGGCAGGTGCCGATGGCGAACGACCAGAGCGAGGCGGCCGTGCCGAGGAAGTGGCCCCACTTGTCGCTGGCCTTGCCGATCAGGAGCAGGATCGCGGCCGAGACGAGCGGCACGGCGATCATGGTCCAGGCCAGGTTGAACATTCCCACCGGAGCGATCGAGGTGGTGGTTTGCAGAAGGTTCACCGCTATCCCCTCAGAACTTCAGCAGGTTGGCGTCGTCGACAGAGGCCGAGCGCCGGGTCCGGAAGATGGCCACGATGATCGCCAGGCCCACCACGACTTCGGCGGCCGCGACGACCATCACGAAGAACGAGGCGACCTGACCGTGCAGGTTGCCGTGCACGCGGGAGAAGGTGACCAGTGCCAGGTTGCAGGCGTTGAGCATGAGCTCGACCGACATGAACGCGACAATCGCGTTCCGGCGGACCATGAACCCGACCGTGCCGATCGTGAACAGGATCGCCGACAGGATCAGATAGTTGTCGGGATTCACTGGTCATCACCCTTCCGCTCGCCGGACTGCTCCGACTGATCCGCCTGCGCCTGTGCCTGCGCGGCCTCGTCGCGGGCGATCTGGGCCTTGCCGGGATCGGTCAGCCCGCCGACACCGTGCTCGATGCCGGTGTGCGGGGCCGGGGACAGCTCGCGGCTGGATCCGGCGCCGTTGACCGCGTCGGGATCACCGCCGAGCTTGGCGACGGTCGCGCGGGTGGCCTCGGCCAGGCGCGGGCCGTCGACGACGGTGCCGCGGGCCCGCATCGGCTTGGGCACCGACTGCTCGGCGACCGTGCCGTCGGGCAGCAGCGCGGGAATGTCGACCGCATTGTGGCGGGCATAGACGCCGGGGGTCGGCAGCGGACCGGGGTGTACGCCGGACTCGGCGTACTTCTGCATCCGCTCGCTCGCCATCTTGCGCTGGGTGATCTTGCCGCCGATGCGCTCGCGGTGGGCGAGGACCATCGCACCGAGCGCCGCGGTGATCAGCAGCGCCGAGGTGGCCTCGAACACCACGACATAGTCGGAGAAGAGCAGCTGCGCGAGCCCGGGCACATTGCCCTCGGCGACCGCGGGGTTGTCCGGGCCCAGCCCGACGACCCGGTTGTCGACGACCGCGTTGCCGACCGCGAAGAACAGCAGCGCCGCGAGACCGATCGCCGCGATCAGCGCGAAGACCCGCTGACCCTTCAGCGTCTCGACCAGCGAATCAGCGCTGTGCACACCGATCAGCATGAGGACGAACAGGAACAGCATGAGCACGGCGCCGGTATAGACGATGATCTGCACCGCGAACAGGAAGGGCGCGTCCTGGGCGGCGTATTGCACCGCAAGGGAGACCATCACGGTCGCCAGGCACATCGCGGAGTGCACCGGCTTGCGCGACAGCACCATGCCGAGTGCGGCCACCACCATCACGGGAGCGAGCACCCAGAAGGCGACCTCCTGACCGGTCACCATCGGCACGAGGATCAGCGAGGTCATCGAGCCCCTCCCAAGGTCTGGCCCGCGGTCTGGGCCGGCGACTGCCCGGCACCGGGGACATCCCCGGTCCGGTTGTCGGGCTGCCCGGTGGTGGGCAGGCCCAGGAAATAGTCCTTCTCGTCATCACCGAGGTGACGCGGGTGCGGGGGCTCCTCCATGCCCGGCAGGAGGGGGGCGAGCAGATCCTGCTTCTCATAGATCATCTGCTCGCGCGTGAAATCGGCGAGCTCGAACTCATTGGTCATCGTCAGCGCCCGGGTGGGGCAGGCCTCGATGCAGAGCCCGCAGAGGATGCAGCGCAGATAGTTGATCTGATAGACGCGGCCATAGCGCTCGCCGGGGGAATAGTTCTGGCCCTCGACGTTGCTCGCACCCTCGACATAGATCGCATCCGCCGGACACGCCCAGGCGCAGAGCTCGCAGCCAACGCACTTCTCCAGCCCGTCCGGCCAGCGGTTGAGCTGGTGCCGGCCGTGGAATCGCGGCGCGGTGACCTTTTTCTTCAGCGGATAGTCCTCGGTGAAGGTCTTGCGGAACATGGTTCGGAACGTCACCCCGAACCCTGCCACGGGGTCGAAGAAACCCATCAGGAATCAGCTCCCTTGTCGTCGGTTCGTTCGGTCGACCTCGTGTCCACAGGGTCTCGGACGGTCTCGCCCTCCACCACGTCGGCGAACTCGGGAAGCCGCTGGCCAGGTTTCGGCGGCACCGGATAGCCGCCTGCGAACGGATCGAACGCAGCGTTCGGGTCCTCGATCTCCTCGGGTTCCTCGTCCTCGGCGAGCGTGGGCCGGTCGACCACATAGAGATAAGCCACCAGGGCGGCGATGAACAGCACGATGCTGACCAGGGCGATGATCGTGAAGCCGTCGGCGGCAACACTGCGGACGGTCGCGACCGCGAGCACCCAGCCGAGGGCGATCGGGATCAGCACCTTCCAGCCGAAGCCCATGAACTGGTCATAGCGGAACCGCGGGAGCGTACCGCGCAGCCACACGAAGAAGAACATGAACAGGATCACCTTGAGGGTGAACCACAGCAGGCCCCAATAGCCCTGGTCGACGACCGTGCCGGTGAGCGGCCATGGTGCGTGATAGCCACCGAGGAACAGGGTCGTCGCGATCGCGGAGACGTTGACCATGTTGATGTATTCGGCCAGGAAGAACATCGCGAAGCGGAAACCCGAATATTCGGTGTGGAAACCGCCCACGAGTTCCGACTCGGCCTCGGGGAGGTCGAACGGCGCCCGGTTGGTCTCGCCGACCATCGAGATGACATAGACCACGAAGGCGGGGAGCAGGAGCAGGGCGTACCAGCCCGGGATCGGGATCTCGAGGCCGAAGAAGTTCAGCGGCAGCTGCTGCGCCTCGACGATCTGGGAGGTGGACATGGTCCGGGCATACATGAACACGGACACGAAGCTCAGGCCCATCGCAATCTCATAGGAGACCATCTGGGCGCTGGAGCGCAGGCCGCCGAGCAGCGAATAGGTCGAGCCCGAGGACCAGCCCGCGAGGACGATGCCATAGATGCCGATGGAGGCGAGCGCGAGCAGCAGGAGCACCGCCACCGGGGTGTCGGTCAGCTGAAGCCGGGTCTGGACGCCGAACATGCTGACCTCACCACCCAGCGGGATCAGCGCGAGGATCGAGAAGGCCGGGATCGCGACCAGATAGGGCGCCAGGTTATAGATGAACTTCTCGGCATTCTTCGGCCGGAAGTCCTCTTTGACCATGAGCTTCACACCGTCGGCCAGCGACTGGAGCGTGCCCCAGGGGCCGTTCATGATCGGGCCGACACGGTGCTGCATCTTGGCGACGACCTTGCGTTCGAACACGATGTTGAACAGCGTGAACAGCAACAGATAGACCAGGATGCCGGCGGCCTTGATCAGGATGATCCACCACGGGTCATTGCCGAACAACTCGCTCATGCCTGTGCTCCTTCAGACTCGGCGCGGGCCTCGGATTCGACCAGGGAGACGTCGACGACATCCCCGGGGACTGCGCCCAGGCCGGTGCTGACCCGGGCACCGCGGGCGGCGGTCGGGACCCAGACGACCCGGTCGATCATGTCGTCGGTCACCTCGAGCGGCAGCACGACCTCGCCACCCTCGGTCGCGACCCGCACCAGCGTGCCGTCCGGCAGACCGTCGGCCATGGTCGCGTTCATCCGCACGACCGGAGTCCGCGCAGTGGCGAGCAGTGCCGCTTCACCGTCGGCGCCGCGGGAGTCGTCGATGAGCTCGCGCCAACTCGCCAGCACGGCCTGCCACTGGCCGGGCTCGGCCACCTCGGCCGGCTCCTGTTCGGGCATCTCGGCCCGCGCGCCGTCCCACGGGCCGATCTCGGCGAGTTCGGCCTTGGCCTCGGCCGCCGTGCGGACGCCCAAGGGGGTGCCCATCGCGTCCGCGAGCGCAGCCAGGACCCGCAGGTCGGACATGACGTGCTGGGTTCCGAGATATTGCGTGACCGGACGCTCACGGCCCTCCCAGTTGAGGAAGGTGCCGGCGCGCTCCTCGATCAACGAGACCGGGAACACCACATCGGCGCGCTCGGTGACCTCACTCATCCGCGTCTCGAGGCTGACGACGAACGCTGCCTCCTCCAGGCCTCGGATGACAGCATCGGGGTGACGGAAGTCGGCCGGCTCGACACCACCGACCACCAGCGCCCGGATGCGGCCCTCGGCCGCGGCCTGACAGATCGCATCCGCATCGAGGCCGGGCTCGCCAGGGATGTTGTCCGCGCCCCAGGCGGCCTGCACGTCGATGCGGGCCGTCGGCTCGGTGACGAGGCGGCCACCGGGCAGCAGGTTCGGCAGCGTGCCCGCCTCGACGGAACCGCGCTCACCGGCACGCCGGGGCACCCAGGCCAGCTTCGCGCCGGTGCGGTGCACCAGGTCGAGGGCGGCGGTGAGGGTGCCGTGGGCCAGCCCGGCTCGCTCCCCCACCAGCACGATCGAGCGGGCGTCGAGCTCGACGTCCTCGGGCAGGTGCTGCAGCACCGATGCCTCGGTGCCCGGCACGCTCGGCACGAGCGTCGCCGACAGCTTGTGCGAGCCATAGGACAACCCGGCGCCGACGGTGAAAACCTTGAGCCCGTTCTTGCGCACGGCCTTGCGCAGCCGCAGGAAAACGATCGGCGACTCGTCCTCCGGCTCGAAGCCCACCAGCAGGACCGAGCTGGCCTGCTCCAGGTCGGCATAGGTGGTGCCGAGGCCGGTGCCGGCCACCGCATGCGCGAGGAAGCCGGCCTCCTCCAGCGTGTGGGGCCGCGACCGGTGGTCGATGTTGTTCGTGTGGAGGACGGTGCGCGCAAATTTCGCGTACCCATAGGCGTCCTCCATCGTCAGTCGCCCGCCGGGCAGGACGCCGACGGGGCTGCCCTCGGGCAGGTTGCCGTCCTCGTCCGGCTCATGGGCGGCCTTGAGACCGCGCACCGCGACGTCGATCGCCTCGGGCCAGGACGCCGGGCGCAGCACGTCACCGTCGCGCACCAGCGGCCGGGTGATCCGGTCGTCACCGCGCCCGGACATGAACGCGAACCGGCCCTTGTCGCAGTTCCACTCCTCGTTGACCTCCGGGGCGTCTCCGGCCAGCCGCCGCATCACGGAGCCGCGGCGGTGATCGACGCGCAGTTCGCAGCCGGAGGCGCAGTGTTCGCAACTGCTCGGGGTGGACACGAGGTCGAACGGACGGGCGCGGAAACGATAGGCCGCCGAGGTCAGGGCCCCCACCGGACAGATCTGGATGGTGTTGCCGGAGAAATAGGACTCGAACGGCTCGGACTCATAGATGCCGACCTGCTGCAGCGCCCCGCGCTCGACCAGCGCAATGAACGGGTCACCGGCGATCTGGGCGGAGAACCGGGTGCAGCGCGCGCAGAGCACGCAGCGTTCGCGGTCGAGCAGCACCTGGGCCGAAATGTTGATCGGCTTCGGGAAGGTCCGCTTCACACCCTCGAACCGCGATTCCGAGTGACCGTGGGTGAGCGACTGGTTCTGCAGCGGACATTCGCCGCCCTTGTCGCAGATCGGGCAGTCGAGCGGGTGATTCATCAGCAGGAACTCCAGCATTCCCTCCTGGGCCTTCTCGGCCACGGGGGAGGTGAGCTGGGTCTTGATCTGCATGCCGGGGGCGACCTCGAGCGTGCAGGAGGCCTGCGGCTTCGGCATCGCCCGGCCGTTGCCGCCGTCGGGCACCTCGACCAGGCACTGGCGGCACGCTCCGACCGGGTCCAGCAACGGATGGTCACAAAAGCGCGGGATTGCGACACCGACCTGCTCGGCCGCGCGGATGACCAGCGTGCCCTTGGGCACCTGGACCTCGATCCCGTCGACGGTCAGGGTGACCAGCTCGACCTGCTCGACCCCGGCCTTGGTGTTCTCGCTCACGGTCATCAGTGCACTCCCACGTTCTCTGCGGTGCGGGTGATCGGCTCGGCGTCGAACAGGCAGCTCTTCTCATAGGGGAACAGCTCCCACGCCGGGGTGTGCATGCCCTGCTCGAATTCCTCGCGGAAGTGCTTGATCGCCGAGGTGACGGTCGCCACGGCACCGTCGGCGAGCGCGCAGAACGAGCGGCCGCCGATGTTGTCGGACAGATCCAGCAGCTTCTCGATGTCGCCCTCGACGCCCTGGCCGGCCTCGAGCCGCATCAGAATCTGCACCAGCCACCAGGTGCCCTCGCGGCAGGGGGTGCACTTCCCGCAGGACTCGTGCTTATAGAACTCGACCCAGCGCAGCGTCGTGCGGACCACGGAGGTGGTCTGGTCGAAGCACTGGAGCGCCTTCGTGCCGAGCATCGTGCCGTGCTCGCCCATGCCCTCATAGTCGAGCGGGGCGCTGATGTGCTCCTGCGACCCGGTCAGGATCGGCACCGAGGACCCACCGGGGGTCCAGAACTTCAGCGTGCTGCCCTCGCGCATGCCGCCGCCGAGCTCGATGAGCTGCTTCAGGCTGATGCCCATCGGCGCCTCGAACTGGCCCGGCGACTTCACGTGACCCGACAGCGAATAGATCGTGAAGCCCTTGGACTTCTCGGTCCCCATCGAGGCGAACCAGTCCGGCCCGTGTTCGATGATGCTCGGCACGGAGGCGATCGACTCGACGTTGTTGATCACGGTCGGGCAGCCATAGACACCGGAGACGGCCGGGAACGGCGGGCGCAGCCGGGGTTGCCCGCGGCGTCCCTCGAGCGAGTCGAGCAGGGCGGTCTCCTCCCCGCAGATATATGCCCCAGCGCCCGCGTGCACGACCAGATCGAGATCCACGCCGGAGTTGAGGATGTTCTTGCCGAGATAGCCGGCCGCATAGGCCTCGCGGACCGCCTGCTGGAGGCGGCGGGTCACGTGGAGGACCTCACCGCGGATATAGATGAAGGCCTTCTTCGCACCGATGGCGAAGGAAGAGATGATCACACCCTCGACGAGGCGGTGGGGGGAGGCCATCATGAGCGGGATGTCCTTGCAGGTGCCCGGCTCGGACTCGTCGGCGTTGACCACCAGATATTTCGGCTTGGGCAGGTCCTTGGGGATGAAGGACCACTTCATGCCGGTCGGGAAGCCCGCACCGCCGCGGCCGCGCAGGCCGGAGTCCTTGACGGCGGCGATGAGATCGTCGGGGGCCATCGCGACCGCCTTGCGCAGCGCGCGATAGCCGCCGCGGCGCTCATAGTTGGCGATCTTCCAGGAGCCCTCGTCGGCCCAGTCGATGCTGAGCACCGGGGTGAGCACATCCGTCACTTCGACTCTCCCGACTTCTTGATCCGGCCGGCGTCCTCGGCGGCTGGAGCGGTCCAGTTGTTCTCGTTGGCGATGCGAACCCCGAGCAGCGACTCGGGCCCGCCGGAGGGCCCCTCATCGGCCCGGCCGTCGGGGAACCCGGCGAGCACGCGTTCGGCCTCGCGCCAGGAGGTGATGGTCGCGCCGCGGTCCGCGACGACCTCACGGCCGGCGATCAGAGCGTCGACGATCTCGACGGCGCGCTGCGGGGTCATCTTGTCGAAGAACTCCCAGTTGACCATCAGCACCGGCGCATAGTCACAGGCTGCGTTGCACTCGACGTGCTCCAACGTGATCGCCCCGTCGGCGGTGGTCTCGTCGTTGCCGACTCCCAGGTGGCGCTGCAGCGTGTGCAGGATGTGGTCGCCGCCCATCACCGCGCACAGCGCGGTGGTGCAGACACCGACGTGATGCTTGCCGACCGGCTTGCGCTTGTACTGCGTATAGAACGTCGCCACGCCGGACACCTCGGCCGCGGTGAGGCCGAGCACCTCGGCGCACGCCTCGATGCCGGCCGGGGAGACCCGGCCGTCGATGGACTGCACGAGGTGCAGCGCCGGCAGCAGCGCCGAGCGCGACTCGGGATAGCGGGCCGCGATCTCGCGGATCTCCTCGAGCGTCTCCTCGGTGATGTTGGTCTCGGTGTTGGAATAGTCCACCCCACCGGAGTTCTCGAAGTGCGATTTGAAGCCACTCACCGGTCAACGCCTCCCATCACCGGGTCGATCGACGCAACCGCCACCACGACGTCCGACATCAACGAGCCCTCGCACAGCGCGGGCACGGCCTGCAGATTGTTGAAGCTGGGATCCCGGAAGTGGGCGCGCCACGGGCGCGTCCCGCCGTCGGAGACCAGGTGGGCGCCGATCTCGCCCTTGGGCGACTCGAACGGCACATAGACCTGGCCGATCGGCACCGGGAAGCCCTCGGTGACGATCTTGAAGTGGTGGATCAGCGCCTCCATGGACTCCCCCATGATGTGCTTGATGTGCTCGTTGCTGTTGCCCATGCCATCAGAGCCCACCGACAATTGCGCCGGCCACGCGATCTTCTTGTCCTCGACCATGATCGGCGCGCCGTCCATCTTCTCCAGCCGATCGATGCACTGCTCGACGATCCGCAGGCTCTCCCACATCTCGCGCTGGCGGACGAAGAACTTGCCGAGCGCGTCACAGGTGTCCTCGAGCTGGACCTCGAACTGATAGCTCTCGTAGTCCCAGATCGGCTCCGACTTGCGGATGTCGTAGTCGATGCCGGTGGAGCGCAGCATCGGCCCGGTGATGCCGAGGGCCAGGCACGTCGCGGCATCGAGATAGCCGATGCCGCGCATGCGGCCCAGGAAGATCGGGTTCGCGTTGCAGAAGTCCTTGTATTCCCCGAGGTGCTTGTGCAGCCAGCGGACGGTCTCCTTGACCTTCTCCAGCTCCTTGTGTCCCACGTCGTTGGCCAGCCCGCCGGGACGGAAATAGGCATGGTTCATGCGCAGGCCGGTGATCTCCTCGAAGGCGTCGAGAATCATCTCGCGGTCGCGGAAGCCGATGGTCATGACCGTCAGCGCGCCGATCTCCATGCCGCCGGTGCCGATGCACACGAGGTGGGAACCGATCCGGTTGAGCTCCAGCAGCATGATCCGGACGACCTTGGCCTTTTCCGTGATCTGGTCCTCGATGCCGAGCAGCCGTTCCACGCCGGCGACATAGGTCGCCTCCTGGAAGAACGGGGTCAGATAGTCCATCCGGGTGCAGAACGTGGTGCCCTGGGTCCAGGTGCGGTACTCCATGTTCTTCTCGATGCCGGTGTGGAGATAACCGATGCCCGCCCGCGCGGTGCGGACGCTCTCGCCATCCATCTCGAGAATCAGCCGGAGCACGCCGTGGGTCGAGGGATGCTGCGGACCCATATTGACCACGAGCAGTTCATCGCCACGCTCGGCCTGGGCGGACACAATCTGGTCCCAGTCCTGGCCGGCGGCCGTATAGACGCGGCCCTCGGTCTCCTCGCCCGGCCCGGCGTAGTAGTCCTCCTCCGCATCCACTTCATGCGGCTGCGGCTGCGGCTCTTGGCTGCGTGTGCTCATTCTCAATAGCTCCTGCGCTGGTCGGGCGGCGGGATGGTGGCGCCCTTGTATTCCACCGGGATGCCACCGAGCGGATAGTCCTTGCGCTGGGGGTGGCCTGGCCAGTCGTCGGGCATCAGGATGCGCGTGAGCGCGGGATGGCCGTCGAACACGATGCCGAACATGTCGTAGGTCTCGCGCTCGTGCCAGTCGGCCGCCGGATAGATCGGCGTGATCGACGGCAGGTGCGGGTCGGCATCGCTGCACGCGACCTCGATCCGCAACCGGCGCTTGTGGGTCATCGACAGGAAGTGATAGACGCTGTGCAGTTCGGCGCCGACGTCGCCCGGATAATGTACGCCCGAGACCGAGACACACGCCTCGAAGCGCAGCCGCGCGTCGTCGCGCAGCGCCCAGGACAACTCAGTCAGCTGCTCGCTGTGCACATAGATCGTCAGCTCGCCGCGGTCGACAACGACCTGGTCGATCGAGCCGGGCACCAACTCGGCGATCCGGTCGACAACCTCGTCGAACCACCCGCCATAGGGCCGCGCGGAGGCCGCGGGCCGCAGCAGCGTGCGCACCAGCCCGCCATAGCCGGAGGTGTCACCGGAACCGGCGTTGCCGAACATGCCGTGCCGGGTGTCGACGACATGGGCCTCGGTGCGTCCGTATTGGGCGACGTCGGCACTGGGAGTCGCGTCCTCGCGCTCCTGGCCGGCGTGGCCGTGCGGATCGGGCGCAGCGCCCTCGGGACGGTTCTGGCTCATCGCAGCAGCCCCTTCATCTCATGGGTCGCCGGGGCCTCCAGGGCCGCCTGCTCGCGCTCCTCGATCTCCGCGATCGCGTGCGGGCCGATCTTGGTCTTGGCGACCTTCTGCTTCTTCAGCTTGAACATCGCGTCGATGAGCATCTCCGGACGCGGCGGGCAGCCCGGCACATAGATGTCGACGGGGACGATGTGGTCGACGCCCTGGACGATCGCATAGTTGTTGAACATGCCACCGGAGGAGGCGCAGACGCCCATCGACAGCACCCATTTGGGGTTGGGCATCTGGTCATAGATCTCACGCACGATCGGGGCCATCTTCTGGCTCACGCGGCCGGCGACGATCATCAGGTCCGCCTGACGCGGCGAGGGCCGAAACACTTCCTGGCCCCACCGCGACGCGTCATAGCGCGGCGCCCCATAGGTCATCATCTCGATCGCACAACAGGCGAGGCCGAACGTCACCGGCCAGAACGAGGCCTGCCGCATCCAGCCGACCAGTCCCTCGACCGTGGTCAGCATGACGCCGGCGGGGAGCTTGTCTTCCAGACCCATATCAGTTGCTCCTTGTGTTCTCGATCAAGGCCGTGTTGTCGGTCCGCCCGGCCATCACTGATCCCATTCAAGGCCACCGCGGCGAATGACATACCAGAACGCCACGAGCACCGCGTCGATGAACAGGATCATGATCACCAGGCCCCACGGGCCCATGCCGTCATAGGTGACCGCCCAGGGATAGAGGAAGACGATCTCGATGTCGAAGACGATGAACAGCATCGCGGTGATGTAGTACTTCACCGGGAACCGGCCGCCGCCGATCGGCTGCGGGGTGGGCTGGATGCCGCACTCATAGCTGTCGTATTTCGACCGGTTGTAGCGCTTGGGCCCGATCTGCATCGTCACGAGCAGGCCGCCGGCGACGAACGCCGCCGCGATTCCCAACATGACCACCAGTGGCAGATAGACGTTGGTCACCGTGTGTCCTCTCTCCTGACCGCGGGTGCCGCGATCTTTCAACCGAGTGGTTCAACCAGGCCCATCGCATCGCGTCACGGCTGCTGGGTCAAGTTGGCCGGCCGGCCCGTCGGCGCACGCGTCGGCGGGCTCGTGAAATTCATCACGAACGGGGTCAGTCTAGGGCAGGGGGCGCCCCGCGTCTCACCGGGAACAAAAAGCCTGCATTCCCCTTTAGGGCCTAGTCAGCGGGCATGTGTCACAGCTGAATAACGCAACGTTGGCATGGTCGAAATCAGGCGCTGGACCGTCCGCGATTTGGCGCTAGGGTCGTCTGCTGTGACTGCTGCCCCTTCTGCCACGCTGTGCGCGCGGACGGTGGCCATCGAGGACCCTGGGGATCTGCTCGCACTGCTTCCCCGCGATCGCGGGCTCGCCTGGCTGCGCCGCGGCGACGGCCTCGTCGCGGGCGGGGAAGTGCTGCGCCGGCACTTCGCCTCGATCGCCGAGGCGGACCAGTGGTGGCGGGGGTACGCCCGGGAGATCGCTGTGGCCGACCCGGTCGAGGCCTTCGGCACCGGGCCGCTCGCTTTCGGCTCCTTCGCCTTCGACGCCGGGCACACCCGGCAGCGGTCGGTCATGATCGTCCCGCAGTGGATCCTCGGGCGCCGCGGCGGCAAAGCGTGGCTCACCCGGATCTTCGATGACCCCGCGGCGATCACCGCCAACGGGAGCGGCGGCTCGCTCCTGCCGCAGCCCACCGAGCCACCCCGGCCCCCGGGCCAGGTGGCATACTCCGACGGGTCGATGAACGGGCCCGCCTGGGAGACCGTGGTCGCCGAGGCCGTGGGCCGGATCCGGGCCGGGGAGCTGGACAAGGTCGTGCTGGCCCGGGATCTGATCGCCCGCACGGAGAACGACATCGACCCGCGCTGGCTGGTGAGCCAGCTCGCCCGGGCATACCAGCTCTGCTGGACCTATCACGTCGACGGCCTGGTCGGCGCGTCGCCGGAGATGCTGGTGCGCCGGGAGAACGGCCTGGTGACCTCGCGCGTGCTCGCGGGGACCATCCAGCGGACCGCCGACGAGGAGTCCGATCGTGCCCTCGCCGCACACCTGTCCCGCTCCAGCAAGGACCTCGGCGAGCACGACTTCGCGGTCGCCTCGGTTGCGGAGGCGCTGGCGCCGCTGTGCTCGGGGATGAACGTGCCGGACGCGCCCTATGTGCTGGAGCTGCCGAACGTCTTTCACCTGGCGACCGATGTGGCCGCCGCGGCGAAGCCGCAGGTCTCGTCGCTGGCCCTGGCGACGGCGCTGCACCCGAGCGCGGCCGTCTGCGGGACACCGACCGATGCTGCCCGAGGCATGATCCGCGAGATCGAGGGCCTGGACCGCGACCGCTATTCCGGCCCCGTCGGCTGGGTCGATGCCGACGGTGACGGCGAGTGGGCGATCGCGCTGCGGTGCGGCCGGATCGAGGGGAACGTGGCCCAGTTGTACGCCGGGTGCGGCGTCGTGGCCGATTCCAACCCCGAGGCCGAGCTGGCAGAGTCCATGGCGAAGCTCGTGCCGATGCGGGACGCGCTCGAGGCTCGCTGAGCGCGGTGGGTTCCGCCGTCGTGCGGTTCGGACCATGGTGATGTGGACCATATGCAACTGATCCGCTCAGCGCATCACATGTTGCTGCCCGCGGCCTGCCGCTGGCCAGCGCCCCGACCCTTATCGACGCCCCACGATCTCCGTCCTGGCCCCCAGAGCTCCGTCGACGCCCCACGATCTCTCTCCTGGCCCCCCGTGCATGGGGGGCGCAAGTGACCGAATAGGGGCGCATCGAGAGCTACGGGGGCGCATCGGAAGGAACGGGGGCGTGGACGCCGCTCGCTGAGCGCCCGGCCGCGCCTCAACCGATGGCGATCGACCCGACGGCCCTCCCGGTAGTGATCACCCGTGTGGGCTCGCCGCCGGTGGGGGCGAAGATCTTCACGGCCGTGGAGCCGTCCCGCGCGGCAATCGTGCCGTCCGCGCTCACGGCGGCGGCGCCGAGGCTGCGTACGCCGGCCAGGGTGATCGGGGTCACCTGGCCGTTGTCGAGGCGGGACACCTGCGCGTTCGTACCGTCGCCGGTGGCGAGGTGGAAGACCCCGTCGTCGCTGAGGACCGACCGCCCATAGACGCCCTCCACCGGCTCGGTCTGCGTCGCTCCGCTCGGCAGCCGGACCCACCCGGAGCTGCTGACGCCCGGTAAGTACAGGTCGCCGTTCCGGTCCACCCGGACCTGACTCACCTGCAGATAGGGCTGGGTGACGACCTCCCGGGTGCGGGTCAGCTGACCATTCTCCACCACGCTGAACAAGCGGCTGGCCTGCGGGCCGTCCACATTGCGGTGGACCACGTGCACGGCGCCATCGGGTTGCACCGCGAAGGCCCATTCGGCTGGTTGCGTCGTGCCGGGCGGGCTCTGGGCGAGGATCGTCGTCGTCCGGCCGCTGGGCGCGACCTTGACGATGGTTTCGGTCCAGACACCGTCGATGCGCGTGTTCGTCCGGGCGTAGACGTTGTGCGCCGCGTCGACCTGGATCTCACTGATGGTCCCGACGTTCAGGGTCGCGACCCGTCGCTGGCCGGCGGGGTCCACCCGAACGACGTCGACGCCCACCGTGCCGAACACGACGCCGTCGCGGATCACCTTGCGGGCCAACGCCGAACCGGTGACCGTCGCCGGCGGCCCATCAGGCAGCTCCGCACGCTGCAGCAGCCCCGTCGCCCTCAGATCGGAGTAATAGACCGACGGCGCGAACCGGGCATCGCCGTGTTCGGGGCCGGTGGTGACCGTGACCGAGGTCATCCGACCGACGTTGTCATCAAGCGCCGCGACGAAGAATGTATAGGTCGTGCCGGGCTGGAGCCCCCCGACCGTGTACGACGTCTGGCTCGGTCCGACCACGACGTGACCGATCATGTCCGACAGGGTGGGTACGCTCGGCCGCGGCCCACCGAAGATCGCTCCGATGCCATAGCCCCGGACCCCATCGGCCTGGGCCGCCGGCGCCGACCAGGTCAGCTCGACGGTGGTGGCCTCGACGGCGCCCACCATCAGCCCCGTCGGCGCGGGCAACGTGGCCGACGGCGGCCCGACGGGGCTCTGCACGTCGACGAGCTCAGCGTCCGGGATGGCGATCATCGGGTTGCCGCCCTGCGCGGCGTACACCAGGACCCCGGGCGACGCACCGACGGACTGCGCGGCGATCGTCCCGTCCTGAGCGATGCGCATCGGCAGGTCGTCATACGCTCCCCCGCGGACCAGGCCCCGCACCGGGACGCTGCTCCCCTCGGTGCCCACGAAGCGCGAGATGTGCGCCACGGTCCGGTCGACGGTGCAGGTCCCCGACAGATCGGATTGGCCGAAACAGGAGTTGGCCTCGCGCGCGACATAGAGCGCGCCGTCGCGCCCGATCGCGGCGCTGCCATAACCGCCTGGCGCGCCCCCGTCGGGCGACTGCAGCTCGGTGGCGCCGGCGGGGAGGTACTGCCAATAGCGCATCCCGGTCATGCCCCCGGCGTTCGGGGTCACGAACAGCCCGCCCTGCCGATCGGCGTACTCCGGACCCGAGTAATAGGAGGAGCGATAGTCGACCTCGCGCTGCTCCGTGAGGACTCCGTCGGCCACCACGGCGAGCGTCACGATGTGGTCGCCGCGCTCGAACGACACCGTGAGCGTGCCG
>JAUNRO010000009.1:15008-19380 GCA_030544185.1 Propionibacteriaceae bacterium
TCGGGGGCCACCACGTAGTCCCAGTCGGCCGGGGCGTTGGCGGCCGCGGGATCGAAGACCGTGGCGTACGCCCCGTCCGGGGTGATGCGGACGACCGTGGGCGAGCCGGCGGCAGGCTGAACGCGGACGAAGAGATTGCCGGCGTCGTCGGCCTGCAGCTTCGTCACCGTGCCCGCGGCGTTATAGAGCGTGCGTACGCCCAGCGCGCCGATGGTGACGACCTTGTTGTCGGTGACGCCGGAGACCACGCCCTCGCGGACCACGCCGAACGACAGGCTGGGCGCGATCTCGATCGCGGGGCCGGGCCCGAGGGGCTGGCGCCAGAGCGAGCCCTCCTTGTTGTAGAAGACCGACGGCTCGGCCGTGACGTACGGCTCCTCGTGCGGCGGCACCGTCGCGGTGGTCGTGGTGACCGCGGCGTACTCACCGAGCCGACCGTCGGCGTCCGTGGGCGCGATATAGAAGGTGTAGCGCGTGTCGGGCTGGAGTCCCGAGACATCGAAGGAGGTCGTGTCCCGACCGACGTACGCGTGGCCAATCAGCGCCGGCAGCACCTCCTCGATGTCGGACCGAGGATCGCCGAGGGTGGCCCCGAGGGCATACCGGGCGATCTGACCCGGATCGCCGGCCGGCGGCTCCCAGGTCAGGCGGACCGTCGTCGCGGCGACATCGGTGACGGTGAACAGGCGCGGGACGGGCAGAGTGGTGTCCGCCCGCGCCGGCCCCATCAGCGCGAACGACAGGGACGTCGCGACCGCGATGACTCCGACGAGGATCCTGGACAGTGCTCGGCGCATGAGGCTGTTCCCTACCTGAGGTCGGCTCTTGACTCCTGCACCCTGCCACCGCAGGGCCGGCCATGGCCGATCCGGCGGCTGGTCCTGCCGCAACCGGAGACGTCGACGCAGACGCGTGTTCCGGCGTACGCCGACTGAGCGGTCGGCGGCTCAGCGCGCGGCGGCGGACCTGATCTCGGGGTGAGCCTCGGGGCGCGGCGCATCCAGCGGGTGCTTGCCCCGCAGATGCCAGCGCCCGGTGGCATAGCCATAGGCGGTGACGGCGGCGCCGCCGACGATCGCGACCATCCCCTGCAGCGAAGTCCCGGGATCGCGGGGCAGTTGCCGTGCCAGTCGCAGGAGAGCGCGCGGCAGCGTCCGCAAGACATAACCACGTTCAGTTTCGAGGGCGGCATCCGCTGTGACCTTGGTCGCCACCGCGGCCTTGGAGATGCCCTCATTGCGGCACCGGGACCAGAAGTATCGCCAGGTCGTGCGTTCCGGGGTCACCCGGTGAGATACGGCAGCGGCGGGTTCGAACAGGATGTCCCCGGTCGGCCGGTCCTGGCGCGCCCGGATGCACAGCTCGGTCTCCTCGCAGCCGAGCGGCACCGTGCCAACCCGGCCGAGGTCCTCGGCGAAGCCGCCGATGCGATCGAAGACCTCGCGGCGGAAGGACATGTTGCAGCCCATCAGGTTGCGAACGCTGGCGAGCTCCTCGGGCTGACCGGCATAGGTGCAGCCGATGATCCAGTCGAACTCGCCGGGCACCTCGGACTGGACCGGTGCCGGCAGATGGGCCGGGCGGCCGGTCGCCGGCCACTGCGGCGCGGCGCGCCCACCGACAGCGAGCACGTCGGCGTTCGCATAGGGCGCGCACAGCGCGGCCAGCCATCCGGGCCGGGGACGCGCATCGTCGTCGAGAAAGACGACGATGTCGGCAGTCGCCTCATCGACCGCGGTGTTGCGTCCGCCGGACAGGCCCTGACGCCGGGCGTTTGGCACGATCCGGGCGAGTTCACCCAGTTCACGCTGCGCGCGCTCCAGCAGCTGCTGGTTGTGGTCGATGACCACCAGCACCTCGCTGTCGCCACGCAGCCCGCCACCATCGCGGACAAGAGCGGCCAGCTGCCGATTGGCTTCGGTGACGCCGCCGACCAGGTCGTCCCACCGACGCTCGGTGTAGGCGCAGATGACCACGGCCACCGAGAGGTGCGGCGTCAGCCGCCGCACGTCGCCTCCGGTTCGCTCCATGAGCGGCGACCCGGCCTCAGCCGGCCTGGGCGACGACGGAGTGCGATCCGTCGTCAGCAACGGGCAGCGGGACGGGCAGGGCGTGCACGTCGGCGTCCTTGCTGCGCGCGCGCTCGGCGAGGATCGTGCGCAGCACGCGGAAGCCGTCGCCGAACGTGCTGAGGTTGGACTCGCCGTGGATCCGGAGCAGCTCGACGGAAGGCACCTCGGTGATCGCCAGCTCGTTGCGTGCCACCCGGACGTTGAGCACGGTCTCGATCTCGAAGCCGTCGCCCCACAGCATGTCGCCCTCGGCGGCCGGGATGTGCGGCCGCGGCAGCTCCAGGGAGGGGAGAATGTCGCGCCAGAAGGCGTTGTAGCCGTAGCAAAGATCGGTGTACTTGGTGCCGAACAGCAGGTTGACCATGGTGTTCAGAGCCTTGTTGCCGGTGCTGCGCAGCCAGGTGATGTCGGTGGAACCGCCGCCGGAGATATAGCGGCTGCCCTTGGCGAAGTCGGCGCCGTCGACGAGTGCCTGCACGAAGCGCTCGATCTCATCCGGGTCGGCCGAGCCGTCGGCGTCGAACATCACGATGATGTCGCCGCGGGCGTGCAGGAAGCCACAGGTGAGAGCGTTGCCCTTGCCGCGGCGGGTCTGCCGGACGACGCGGATATCGGGCATGACCTCCCGGGCGGCCTCAATGGTGCCGTCGGTGGAGTTGCCGTCCACCAGAATGACCTCGAACACCTCGGGCAGACGAGGCAGGACCTCGCGCAGATTGGCAGCTTCGTTCTTGGCCGGCACGATCACACTGACGGTGGGGTTGCTGGGACGGCTCACGGCGGTGTTGAACATGCGCATCTGAGAGAACTCCGAATCTTCCGAACCCCGGAAACCTGAGAACCGGGCTCTTAGCTTGGGCGGCTGTCCCAGACATTAGTGAATCGCTTTTGGGAATCAAGCCCCTTGTCGGGGCGCTTTCCGCAAGCGGCAGTTCGGAAACTTCCACCAGAACGAAGTGGACTAATTTCTCATTTTTTGCCTCTAGGCCATGAGTAGGCCAAGAGGATCCTGAGAAACATGGTGTCCCGCTTGAGCTAGCAGGTGGGAATCAACGCAACCTTCGTAGTGACAGAGCGAGATCTGCCAGCCCTGGCCGAGCTGAGTCACCAAGGCAGTGATCCCGGTCTGTCCGACGGGGTTTGTCCAACTCGCCATCCGGCGCACGTCTCCCGACCAGGGGATCGTGTGACCGCCCGCGCCACCGACGCGGCTGCCCATGAAGACATGAGAGAACGGCTGGCCCGCAAAGCGGCGGACGCCGGGGGAATAGCGGTGCCGCATGCTCTTCAGAAGACTGACAGCAAAGGCCGCCAGCGGCCGGCCACTGTCAAGCACATCGGTCAAGCGGGCCTGCAGTTCGGCCGGACCGGCATCGAGCGGCACGGCCATCTGCAGGCCACTGATGAAGTTGCCGTGCACGTTTCCTCGGTCTGCGCGCGCCAGATAGCGTCGCAGGTCGACCACCATGCCGATCGTCGGGTCCTGGACGAGGCCCACCTGCGTGAGTGCCCGACGGATCAGGGCCAGGGTGAGCACCGCGTCATTGGTGCCCGGAGCATGCTCGCGGGCCCACTGTTTGATCTCCCGCCGCGCAGCCGCGGGCACCTCGGCGAACACCAGGCCGGGCGCGAGCCCCTCCTCCGGCGAGCCGAATGGTTCGCCCCAGCCGGATTCGGCCTGGGCACGAGACCGCTCCTTGAACAGCTCACGCACGCGATGGGGTGAGGTGAAGGTATGCAGCAGGGCCCGCTGGAGTGCCCAGGTCGCCGGCGGCTCTTCGAGCATGGCCACCGGGTGCCCGGACAGCGCCATCGCGTTCAGGCTCAGCGCCAGTCGGGACAGATTGCCCCCGTCCCAGAGTTCGTGCTCGGCCAGATAGGCCAGCCGGCCCCCTCCCACACCGAGGTGCAGGCTCGGCGTCGGCTCCGGTCCGCGCACCGGATGCGCCCGGACGAAATCCAATGTGTGCTCGGCAAGGTCGTCGAGACCGCTGTTCTCGTGCACCATCGCCTGGACCGTGTCGACGAGGCGACCACGGTCATAGACCCAATGCCCGGCATCGGTCAGTCCGATCCCCAGCCGATTGCGCGGCCCGCGCGCTGCGAGCTCCAGAATCGCGGCACGCAGGTCGTCAACGGACGCCGTCTCCAGGCGCTCGATCAACCCCATCCCGACATTGCCCCGCCAGGCACGATCGATGCGTGCTGGACGCCAGACCTCGCTCATCCGGTCAGCCTGTCCGATGGATCAGAGGCGGGGTGTTGCGGGCGTGCCAGCGCGAGGACGCATAGTGGCGCGG
>JAUNRO010000010.1 GCA_030544185.1 Propionibacteriaceae bacterium
CCCACCGACGTGCAGGCCGTGGCCAAGGACGTCATGAGCCACCGCATCGTCCTCGGCTTCGACGCGGTGGCCGACAACGTCAGCACCGCCGACGTGGTGGACCGCATCCTGGCGATGGTGCCGGCGCCCACCCCGGTCTGGAACACCCAGCCCGGATGAGTGGGCCGTCGTTCGAGACCCCTGAGGCGTACGCCTCGGTGCTCGGCGTGCCCACCCGCGCGACGCTGCCACTGCACAAACTTGCCCCCGAGGCCGCGCTGCGCCGCCTCGAGCTCGCGGTGGTCCGCCGCCTGGAGGGTTTCCTGCACGGCGATCACATGGGCCTGCTGCCGGGGCCGGGCACCGATACCAATGACGCGCGCGAATATGTCCCGGGACAAGACGATGTGCGGAAGATGGACTGGGCGGTCACCGCGCGGACGACCGTGCCCCACGTCCGCGACACCATGGCCGACCGCGAGCTGGAGGTCTGGGCGCTGCTCGATGTGACCCCGTCGATGAACTGGGGGACCGCGGGGGTGACCAAGCGCGATCTCGGGATCGCCGCGATCGCGACGATCGGCTTCCTGTCCCAGAAGATGGGCGACCGCTTCGGCGGGATGATCATGCGCCCCGACGGCATCACCCGGCTGCCGGCGCGCTCGGGGCGGATGGCTCTGTACGCCCTGCTGCGGCGCATGCTCGAGACCCCGATCGTGCCCGATCACGCCGCCGGACACGTCGACCTGCCCGAGGGCATCGAGCAGCTGATCCGCACCCAGCGCCGGCGCGGGATGCGGGTGGTGGTCTCCGACTTCCTCACCCCGGGCGACCACGAGCTCGACCCGAACGTCCCGCCGCCGTGGGAGCGGGCGCTGCGCCATCTCGCGGTGCGCAACCAGGTGCTCGCGGTCGAGGTGGTCGACAAGTTCGAGCTGGAGTTCCCCGATGTCGGGGAGATCCTGATCCGCGACCCGGAGACCGATTTTGAGCGCTATGTGAATACTGGAGACGCTGCCGCCCGCCGCCGGATGGACGCCGCCAGCGCGGCCCAGCGCGAACGGATCCGGATCGCTTTGCGCCGGGCCGGGGTGGGCCACATCCAGCTCCGCACCGACCGGGACTGGGTGGCCGATATCGCCCGCTTCGTGCTGGCCTATCGACGGGTGGCCAGCATGTTGCACGCACCGCCACAAGGGGTGAGCCGATGACTCTGCCGGACTGGCTGCCGAGCTTCTCGGAGCCTGCCCGCCTGTGGTGGCTGCTCGCGGTGCCCGTGCTGATCGCGCTCTATGTCCTCGCCAGCCGGATGCGCAACAAACGCGGCATGCGCTTCACCAACACCGGCATGCTCGGCGCGGTCGTGCGCAAGCAGTCGCAGTGGCGGCGCCACCTCACGGTTGCCCTGTCGCTGCTGTCGCTGATCGCGCTGGCCGGGGCCTGGGCGAAGCCCTATGCCCAGGTCGACGTCCCCCGCGAGCGCGCCACGATCGTCATCGTCCTCGACATCTCCCAGTCGATGCAGGCGACCGATGTGCGCCCGGACCGGTTCACGGTGGCGAAGCAGGAGGCGACGGAGTTCGTGAAGACGCTGCCGCTGCAATACAACGTGGCGCTGGTGACGCTGTCCGGCAGCCCGAGCCTGGTGATCCCGCCGACGCTGGACCGCAATGCGATCATCCGCGGCATCGAGACCCGGGAACTGCAGGACTCGACCGCGATCGGCGAATCCATCGTCATCGCGCTGCGGGCGCTGGATCAGGCACCGAAGCCGTCGGGGTCCAGCGATGATCCCGCGCCGGGCGCGATCGTGCTGCTCACCGATGGGCAGAACACCGTCGGCCGGCCGGCCGAACAGGGCGCGCAGGTCGCGGCCGAGGCCCAGGTGCCGGTCTATGCGATCGGCTATGGCACCGAGAACGGCTATGTCGATCTCGACGGCGAGCGCCAGGGTGTCCCGGTCAATCACGGCCAGCTCCAGAGCGTGGCCGAGGAGACCGGTGGCGAGGCGTTCCGCGCCGCCTCGCCGGAGGAGCTCAAGCAGGTCTATGCCAACATCGGCTCCTCGATCGGCTATGAAAAGGCCGAGCGCGAGACCACCTCGGCCTGGGCCGGCTGGGGTCTCGGCTTCGGCGCCCTCGCCGCGCTGGCCGCGATCTCGCTGGCGGCGAGGTGGCCGGCATGACCGCGCTGCTGCTGGGCATCGAGTTCGCCCGCCCCGCGCGGCTCTGGGCGCTGCTGCTGATCCCGGCCTTCGGCGCGCTCTATCTCGGCCTGCTCTCCCTGCGCCGCAACGGCCGGGCGAATCGCCGGACCGCGCGGCTTCCGATCAACACCGATCGACCGTGGGTCCGCCATGGGGCGGTGGTGCTCGCGTTCGCCTCCATGGCGATGCTGACCGTCGCCTGGGCGACCCCCCAGCAGTCGGTGGACGTGCCGCGCGAGCGCGCGACGGTGGTGATCGTCATGGACGTCTCGCTGTCCATGGAGGCCGCCGACGTCCCGCCGACGCGGCTGCAGGCGGCGAAGGAGTCGGCCAAGGAATTCGCCGGCTCGCTGCCGCAGGGCTTCAACGTCTCGCTCGTCGAGTTCGCCGGGACGGCCTCGATCGTCGTCCCGCCCACCACCGACCGGGGCATGCTCAACGCCGCGATCGACAACCTCCAGCTGCGCGAGTCCACCGCGATCGGGGAGGGGATCTATGCCGCGCTCGACGCGCTGCTCATGGTGCCGCCCGATCCCGAGGATCCCGAGGCCAGCGTGCCGGCCACCATGGTCGTGCTGTCCGACGGTGAGTCCCAGCGCGGCCGCAGCCCCTATTCGGCGGCCGAGGCGGCGCACGAAGCCGGCGTACCCGTCAACACCATCGCCTTCGGCACCGACACCGGCTATATCATCGACCGCCGCACCGGACGCCGCGAATGGGTGCGGGTGAACCGCGAGCAGCTCGCCGAGATCGCACGTGAGGGCGGCGGGCAAGGCTATTACGCGCCGTCGGTGGAGCGGCTGCGGGAGGTGTATGCCGAGATCCGGCAGAGCGCGGGCACCGAGAAGGTGTTCCAGGAATCGACCTCGCGCTATGTCGGCGCCGGGCTCGTCCTCGGCGTTCTCGCCGCAGCCGGGATCGTGTCCCTGGGGGCGCGCTGGCCCTGAGCCGGGACCCGCGCCGAGGGCTAGGGTGGATCCATGACCGCAGCCGCCGACCTCGTTGCCAATCTGACCGCCGTGCGTGAGCGCATCGCCGCCGCTGCCGTGGCGGCGGGCCGCGATCCGGGCGATGTGCGGCTGCTGCCGGTCTCGAAGACCCACGACGTCGACAAGATCCTGGCCCTGCACGCGGCCGGGGAGCGGACGTTCGGGGAGAACCGCATCCAGGAGGCCGAGGCCAAGGCCGAGGAGCTCGCCGGCACCGACATCCGGTGGGCCGTGATCGGTCACCTGCAGACCAACAAGGCCAAGAACCTCGCGCGCTTCGCCCAGGAATTCCACGCGCTCGACTCCCTGCGCGTGGCGAAGGAGCTCGACAAGCGGCTGCAGAACGAGGGCCGGGCGATCGATGTGCTGATCCAGGTCAACTCCTCCGCCGAGCCGCAGAAGTTCGGCCTGCCGCCGGAAGAGGTCGAGGAGTTCGCCACGCAGCTCGGGCCGTTCAGCTCCTTGAACGTCATCGGGCTGATGACGCTCGCGGTGTTCTCCCGCGAGCGCGAGATCGTCGAGCCGTGTTTCGTGCGGATGGCCGAGCTGCAGCGCCGGCTGCGCGACAACGACCGGGCCGTGGGCCACTATGACGAGCTGTCGATGGGGATGACAGGTGACTTCGAGCTCGCCATCGCCCACGGCGCCACGGTCGTCCGCCTCGGCGAGGCCATCTTCGGCACCCGGCTTGATCCGAACGCCTATTGGGACGCCCGGGAGGCGCGCTCCTGAAGCGCTGAAACGTTCCCGCGGGAACGCCTTTCCTCAGACGACGTGGTGCAGCCAGCGCACGGGGGCACCCTCCCCGGCGTACCGGAACGTCTCCAGCTCCTCGTCCCACGGTGTGCCGAGCAATTCGGCGAGGCCTTCGGCCAGGGGGGTACGCCCCAGCGCGTCGTGCGCGAGCGCGGTCTTCAGCCGGTCCTCGCTCACCAGGATGTCGCCGTGGATCCCCGTGGTGGCGTGGAAGATTCCGAGCCGGGGCGTGTAGGACCAGCGGGTGCCCTCGGTCGCCGCGGTCGGCTCCTCGGTGACTTCGAAGCGGATCTTCTGCCAGCCCTTGATCGCCGACGCGATCTTGGCGCCGGTGCCGGCCGGCCCGGCCCAGGACAGCTCGGCTCGATAACTGTTGCGCTCGGCGGCCTGCGCGGTCCAGGACAGGTTGGTGGGGACGCCGAGGACGCCACCCACGGCCCACTCGATGTGTGGGCACAGCGCGGACGGCGCGGAGTGGACGTATAGAACGCCACGGGTCGTGCTCATCGGTCCTCCCAGGCTCGAGGGTTGCCTTCCCCGACATCCTCGGTGCGTGATTGGACGCGACTGTGACCCATTGTGCATCACGAGTCACAGGAGCACCAAGCCTGGCCGGACTTTCGTCACGTGAACGTTCCCGCGGGAACGTCTGGCGTGGCGTCAGCGGACTGGTCAGAGGATCATCGCGGCCGTCCAGCCGGCGAGCAGCAGCGGGATGTTGTAGTGGAGGAACGTCGGGATCACCGTGTCGCGGATGTGGTCGTGCTGGCCGTCTGCGTTGAGACCGGCAGTCGGGCCGAGGGTGGAATCCGAGGCGGGGGAGCCGGCATCGCCGAGCGCGCCGGCGGTGCCGATGATCGCGACGGTGGCGAGCGGTGAGAACCCGAGCGAGAGGCACAGCGGCACATAGAGCGTGGTGATGATCGGCAGCGTCGAGAACGACGAGCCGATGCCCATCGTGACCAGGAGCCCGACGAAGAGCATCGCCAGCGCGGCCATCGCCTTGTTGCCGTCGAAGAGCGAGGCGCTGGACTCGACGAGGGAATCGACATCGCCGGTGGCGGTCATGACCGCCGCGAAGCCCTGCGCGGAGATCATGATGAACCCGATCATCGCCATGAGCTTGATGCCCTGGTCGAAGACGTTGTCGATCTCGCCCCACCGGACCACCCGGGCCGCGATGAAGACCATGAAGCCGACCAGGGCCCCGAGCAGCAGGGAGTCGGCGAGGATCTGCACGACGAGCGAGATCACGATCGCCGCCCCGGACACGATCAGTGCCCACTTGCCGCGGGGCTCCTCGGATTCGGGCCGGTCGCCGACGATCGGTTGGTCCGCATAGGTGCGGGGCTTGCGATAGGTGATGAAGACAGCGATGAGCAGACCGGCCACCATGCCGAGGGCGGGGATTCCCATCGCCTGCATGACGTTGATGCCGGTGGTCGACATCCCCGCGTTCTCGATGTTCGCCAGCAGGATCTGGTTGAGGAAGACATCGCCGAAGCCATAGGGCAGCCACATATAGGTGGTGACCAGGCCGAACGTGATGAGGCACGCGAGCAGCCGCCGGTCGACCTGGAACCGGTTGAACGCCAGCAGCAGCGGCGGGACGAGCATCGGGATGAATGCGATGTGGATCGGGATGACGTTCTGGCTCATGATGCTCACCGCGAGCAGGACCGCCAGCAGCCCCCATTTGACCTTCGCCGAGGCCGAGCCGCTGCGGGCGATGACGAACCGCGCGAACGCCTGCGGCAGGCCCGAGTGCGCGATCGCCACCGCGAACGCACCCAGCATCGCATAGTTCAGCGCGATCCCCGCGCCGCCCGCGATGCCCTCGGTGAACGCCTCCAGTGTCGGGTTCAGCCCGAGCCCACCGACCAGGCCACCGACGACCGCGGCGACGATCAGGGCGATGACGACGTGCACCCGCGCGACGGCGAGTGCGAGCATGACAATGACGGCTAGGAGCACAGCGTTCACAAGGGGTCATTCTGTCCCAGACTGGGAGGCTGTAAGACCAGGTGGCCACGGAGCAGTACCAGGTATGAGACCAGACAATCCGGCGGACGAGTTCGAGCAGGTCTTCGCCGCGACGAGCACCAATGTGCTGGCGTACTGCCTGCGCCACCTCCCGCGCGCTGACGCCGAGGACGTGGTGGGGGAGACCTATGTGATCGCGTGGAGGAGGTGGCACCAGGCGCAGCCGACACTGCCGTGGCTCCTCGGCGTGGCCAGGAACATCATCCGCGCCCAGCATCGTGCCGCCCACCGTCGGTTTGCGCTCAACGAGCGCCTCCAGCAGTGGGATGCACTGACAGCCCCCGCTGCGGAGGTGTCGGCACTCGACCGGGCGAATGCGCTCAGTGCCTTGGCGGCTCTCTCCGATGACGATCGGGAAGCGCTGTTGCTGACCGCCTGGGACGGGCTCACGGCTGCGGAAGCGGCCGGAGTCCTGGGCTGCAGCAAGGCGACGTTTCAGGTACGCCTGCATCGCGCCCGCCGGCGACTCGACCTCCGCCTTGCCGAACCGCAGGGCCTCGCAATCCAACCCCAGGAGTCATGATGATCACGCAGCGAACCATTGAGAAGCTCCGGCCTCACGACCTCAGCGGTGTGGCCCCGGACTGGGAACATCGCCGGGCTGAGCTCTGGCAGCAGGTGGCCGTGCGGACTGTCTCCGGGAGCGCGGCGCGAGCCTCACGGGTGCGGCGGCGTACGTTCCTGCGGGTGGGCATCGCGGCCGCGGCCGCGGCGCTCATCGTGGGTGGCGTCGCACCGATCGTCCTGCCGCAGGGGTCGCCAGAGGCCCGCGCCGAGCTGGAACTGCTCGCCGACAGCGCCCGCCGGGCGGAGCCGCTGGTGGTGGGGCCGGGGCACTACCTGTACGTGCTCACCGATGTGGTGCAGACGCCACTCGAAAACCCCGAGGACGGCCCGCTCGCCCAGCGGCACGAGCTCTGGACCGCGCAGGACGGGAGCCGTGTCGTGCGGACCAACAGTGGGACGGGTGCTCTGCCGCAGGTGGACGGACCGTATCCCCTCGCGGAGAGCCCCACCGGCTGGGACAAGACCGCCGACATGCCCCGGGACCCCGCCGCGCTGGAGCGGTGGCTGCGGCTCCGTGTGTCCGGCTCGCTCACCAAGGACGAAGCGGTCTTCGTGGCGCTGACCGACATGCTGCGCAGGAACAATCCGGACCCGGAGCTGCGGGCGGTCATGATCGAAACCCTGCCGCGCATTTCCCAGGTAGTGGTCGAGACGGGCCGGGCAGACAGCCTGGGCCGGGCGGCCACCGTTATCAGCAGGGCGGAGCCGGAGCGTCAGGGCCTGGTTGACCGATACTACTTCAGCCCCGCCACGGGCCGGTTCCTCGAGCAGCAGTCCACCATTGCAGGGCAGGGTGTCTATCGAGGGACGCGCATCGAGGAACGCGTCGTGGACTCGCGTCCCGCCTGATTGCCATGATTCGGAAGCAATGCGTTCTGGAGGCCGGTGAGGTCGAGGTGACTGTTGATGGGGCGACGCTGATCCGGTGCCCTGCAGGCCTGGCGAGCGACCGCCTCAGAGCGGGATGTTGGTGTGGTTCCCGCGGTCACCGCGATCGCTGCGGGCGATGGCGTACGCCAGGGCGGAGCGCGTCTCGGCAGGCGTGACGATCTCGTCCACGACACCGATCTCGACGGCCTTCTCCACTCCACCGGCGATGCGCTCGTGCTCGGCGGCGAGCTCGGCCTCGACCTGGGGACGCAGGTCCTCGGGTGTGGCGGCGAGCTTGCGCCGGTGCAGGATCCGGACGGCGGCGACGGGGCCCATCACCGCGACCTCCGCACCCGGCCAGGCGAACACCTGCGTGGCGCCGAGGGAGCGGCCGTTCATCGCGATGTACGCCCCGCCGTAGGCCTTGCGGGTGACCAGCGTGACGCGCGGGACGACGGCCTCGCCGAACGCGTGCAGAAGTTTCGCACCGCGGCGCACGACGCCGTCCCACTCCTGGCCCACCCCCGGGAGATAACCCGGGACGTCGACGAGCACGATCAGCGGGATGCCGAACGCATCGCACATCCGCACGAACCGGGCCGCCTTCTCGGCCGACAGCGAGTCGAGGCAGCCGCCCAGGCGCAGCGGGTTGTTGGCGATGACGCCGACGGTGCGCCCGGCGAGCTTGCCGAGCGCGATCGTGACGTTGGGCGCCCAGCGCGAGTGCAGCTCAATGACCGAGCCGTCGTCGAGCAGGCCCTCGATGAGCGGGTGCACGTCATAGGCGCGCTTCGGCGAGGCGGGGAGATAGTTGGACAGGTCCTCGTCTGCGACCTTGTCCGCGATCACGCCCTGGTCGGCGATCAGCCCGACGAGCTGGCGGCCCTGGGCCATCGCCTGGGTCTCGTCGTCGGCGACCACGTGCACCACACCGGAGCGACGCGAGTGCGTGTCGGGTCCGCCGAGGCGGAGCATGTCGACGTCCTCACCGGTGACGGAGCGGACCACGTCGGGGCCGGTCACGAAGATCCGGCCCTCGGGCGCGAGGATCACGATGTCGGTGAGCGCCGGGCCATAGGCCGCGCCACCGGCGGCCGCGCCCAGCACGATCGAGATCTGCGGGATCTTGCCCGAGGCACGGGTCATCGCGTGGAAGATCTGGCCGACGGCGTGCAGGGAGAGCACGCCTTCGGCGAGGCGCGCACCGCCGGAGTGCCAGATGCCGAGGATCGGCACCCGGTCGGTCATGGCCCGCTCATAGGCCTTGACGACCGCGGCGCAGCCGTCGACGCCCATCGCACCGCCCATGACGGTCGCATCGGAGCAGAAGGCGACGACCCGGCAGCCGTTGATCGTGCCGATCGCGGCGAGCATGCCCGAGCCGTCATCGGGGGTGATCAGCTGCAGCGAGCCGGCGTCGAGCAGTGCGGCGAGCCGGTGATTGGGGTTGCGCGGATCCTGCTCGCGGGGGATCTTGACCTTTTTGGCGGGCGCCTCGGCGACAGTCATCTCAGGCCTCCGTGACGTTGGCGTTGGTGAAGGCGATGGCGACGTTGGGGCCGCCGAAGCCGAAGGAGTTGTTGAGCGCGGCCAGATCGCCGGCCGGGAGCTCCCGGGTGACGTTGGCGGCGATGTCGATCCCCAGATCGGGCTCGGGGTTGTCGAGGTTGATCGTCGGCGGAACGATCCGGTGGTGGAGCGCGAGGATCGTGGCGACGGACTCCAGCGCGCCGGCGGCCCCGAGGAGGTGACCGGTCATCGACTTGGTGCCGGTGACGATCGAGCGGACGTCGTCACCCAGCGCGGCACGGATCGAGCCGGCCTCGGTGATATCGCCCTGCGGGGTGGAGGTGGCGTGGGCGTTGACATGGTCGATGTCACCGGCCGCGAGCCCGGAGTCGGCGAGCGCGCGGCGCATGGCCGCGGCCTGCCCGGCACCGGTGGGGTCCGGCTGGACGATGTCGTGGGAGTCGGCGGAGATCCCGGCCCCGGCGAGCGTGGCATAGATCTTCGCCCCGCGGGCCTGCGCGTGCTCCAGGGTCTCCAGCACGAGCGCGGCGGCGCCCTCACCGAGGATGAAGCCGTCCCGGTCGACATCCCACGGGCGGGAGGCGCGCTCGGGCTCGTCGTTGCGGCGCGACAGCGCCTGCATCTGCCCGAAGGCGGCGATGGGCAGCGCATGGATCGTGCCCTCGGTGCCGCCGACCACGCACACGTCGGCGCGGCCATAACGAATGATGTCGAGGCCCTGGGCGATGGCCTCGTTGGCCGAGGCGCAGGCGGACACGGGGGTGTGGACGCCGGCCTTGGCGCCGATCCGCAGCCCGACCTGGGCGGCCGGCGCGTTCGCCATGAGCATGGGGATCGTATAGGGGGAGACCCGGCGCACACCGCGACCCTTCAGGGTGTCCCAGTTCTCCAGGATGGTGTGCAGACCGCCGATGCCGGTGCCGATCGAGACCGCCAGCCGCTCGCGGTCGACATCGTTCTCCTCGCCGAGTTTGAAGCCCGCGTCCGCCCACGCCTCGAGCGCGGCGACGACGCCGAGCTGGCTGGAGCGGTCCATCCGGCGGGCCTCGACCCGGGGGATGATCGTGTCGGGTTCGACGACCGCGCGCGCGGCGAACTTGGTCGGCAGTTCGGCCGCCCAGTCGTCAGTGATGGCGTGTACGCCGGAGCGGCCCTCGAGAAGGCCCTGCCAGGTGCTGGCGACGTCTCCGCCCAGGGGAGTGGTGGCGCCCAGGCCGGTGATGACAACGGTGCGGCTCATGCTCTGCTCTCGTGTTGGGTGCGGATGAAGGTGGGGCGGCGGGGGATAGGGCTGGCGCCCCGGCGGAATCCCGGCCTGTTCGCCGGAGATCCCGCCGGGAGGCGGGGATCAGGCCTGCGAGCGCTCGATATAGGCCACGGCGTCGCCGACGGTCCGGAGGTTCTTGGCCTCCTCGTCGGGGATGGACACGCCGAACTTGTCCTCGGCGGCATAGATGATCTCGCTCATCGCCAGGGAGTCGGCGTCGAGGTCGTCGATGAAGGACTTGTCCAGCTGGACGTCCTCGACGGGCACGTTGCAGACCTCGTGGACGATCTCGGCGAGCTCGGCGCGGATCTCTTCAGTGGTAGCCATGGTGTCTCCTTCGGTTGATTTGGCTGCGGGGGAATCTGGGGGAGGCGTACGCCTCAGGGCAGGACGATGACCTGACCGGCGAAGATCAGCCCACCGCCGAAGCCGACGATCAGGGCCGTCTGGCCGCTCTTGGCCAGCCCCTGCTCATAGAGGGTCTCGATCGCGAGCGGGATGGACGCCGCCGAGGTATTGCCCTGGCGCTGGATATCGCGGGCGACCGTCACGTGCTTCGGCATCTTCAGGGTGCGGATCATCGCGTCGGTGATGCGGTTGTTGGCCTGGTGGGGGACGAACAGGTCGAGGTCGTCAACGCTGAGCCCGGCCTTGTCGAGCATCTCGGTGGTCTTGCGGGCGACGGTCTGGGAGGCCCACTTGAACACCGCCTGGCCCTCCATATAGACGGTCGGCTTGTCACCGCCCTCGTAGTCGTCCCACATCTGGGTCATCTTCAGCACGTCCGCGGCGGCACCGTCGGCGCCCCACACGACCGGGCCGATCTTCGGCTCATCGCTCGGGCCGACCACCGCGGCGCCCGCGCCGTCGGCGAACAGGAACGCGGTGGAGCGGTCGTCGAAATTGGTGATGTCGGTGAGGCGCTCGACGCCGATCACCAGGACATGGTGCGCGGCGCCGGAGCGCACCAGGGCGTCGGCCTGGGCGAGGCCCACGCAGAATCCGGCGCAGGCGGCGGAGATATCGTACGCCGGGGCGCCCTGCGCGCCGAGTTCGAGCGCGATCTGCGGTGCGACGGCGGGGAACTGGGTCATGTGGGTGACGGTGGCGACGATGACGCAGTCGATCGCGGCGCCGTCGACGCCGGCCCGCTCCATCGCCTGGCGCGCAGCCGCCACGGACATCGACTGGACCGTGTCGTCCTCGGTCGCCCAGCGGCGCTCGCTGATGCCGGTGCGCTGCACGATCCACTCATCGGTGGAGTCGATGATCGTGCACATCTCGGCGTTGTCGACCACGCGGGAAGGGCGATAGGAGCCGATGCCCATGATGCGGCTGAACGGCGCCCCGGCTGGGGCCTGAATGGTGGCGCTCATCGCGTGACCTCCGTGGCGGAATCGTTCTCGACGGTCGGATGGAGCCGCAGCAGCGGCTGGCCGGGGCTGACCGGATCCCCGTCCTCGACGAGCCACTCGGTGACCACGCCGCCGTGCGGGGCGCTGACCGGGGTCTCATCACGCAGGGTGGACACGGTGCCGACGGTGCTCAGCGGTGGCAGCACCGTGTCGACGTCGACTCCCTCCGTGCGGGCGAAACTGCCCTTGCCGGGGGAGACGACCAGCCGGAAAGCCGGCGTACTCGACATCGCCGACGGTGTCGACTGCTCGCCGTGGCGGCGGACGAACTCCATCGCCGCGGGCAGGTCGTCGGGGGTGTTGAGGGCGAACAGCTCGACGCCCTTCATGTTGCGCTTGGCGATGCCGGTGAGGGTGCCGGCGGGCGGCAGCTCGAGCAGGCCGGTGACGCCGAGGTCGAGCATCGTCTCCATGCACAGGTCCCAGCGGACGGGGCTGGCGACCTGGGCGACGATGCGCTGCAGGAATTCCTCGCCGCTCTGGATGACCTGGCCGTCGGCGTTGGAGAGGAGGCGTACGCGGGGATCGCTCGTGGAGACCGAGGCGGCCAGGTTGGCCAGGTGGTCGACGGCGGGGGCCATGTGCACGGTGTGGAACGCACCCGCCACGCTCAGCGGGACCAGCCGGCAGCGCCGCGGCGCGTCGTCGGCGAGCGCCTGGAGCTGCTCGACGGTGCCGGCGGCGACGATCTGGCCGGTGCCGTTGTTGTTGGCGGCGGTGAGCCCGTGGCGCTCGATCGCGGCGAGGACCTCCTCGGGGTTGCCCCCGACCATCGCGGTCATCGACGTCGGCGTGACGGCGCTCGCGGTGGCCATCGCCTTGCCGCGTTCGCGGACGAGGATCATGGCCTGTTCGGCGGTGAGCACGCCGGCGCCGGCGGCCGCGGTGATCTCGCCCACCGAGTGCCCGGCACCCACGCCGATGATCGGAAAACCGTCGGCCGGGGAGGGGAAGAGCTCGACGGCGGCAAGCAGGCCGGCGACCACCAGCAGCGGCTGGGCGACGGCGGTGTCCCGAATGGTCTCGGCGTCAGCCTCTGTGCCGTAATGGACCAGATCCAGTCCGGCAGCGGTCGACAGCCAGTTGAGCCGGCGGGAGAACGACGATTCGGTCAGCCAGGGGCCGAGGAATCCGGGGGTTTGAGCGCCTTGACCCGGCGCGACGATTGCGAGCACATCCTCACTCTGGCGTGTCCGGGTCGGCCATGCCCCGGGCGACGCGACCAAAGACTGGCGTGCCGTTCTTGTAGGAACCCTACAAACGGGCCGGCAGGCGAAACAGGTGTTGTGGATGGGGCGGCGGAATCCTGGTTGTCAGGGGTGCCGCCACAAAGCCGACACCGGAAGCACGTGGAGCCACCCGTGGAGCCGGAGTGGTTTGTCGCCGCCATAGAAGACAACCCCCGCCCGCCCACAGCCGACGCCTGATCGGCAGTGAAGCCCGTGAGGTGACAGGCCAGTCCGGTGTCGAGCAGCGACACCTTGGGCCGCCTGGTTTCCCTGCCTGCATAGCCAACGCCCCAGGACGGATAGGTGCGCCCGAGGAACATGCGCCAGATCAATCTGAGATAGGGATCCGCCGTGGTCTGGGAGACCCCCAAGTGCCGTGCCAGCTTCGCTTTGACGAGTTCGGTCTGCCCCTGCGCCGCGAGCCAGCGCAGGGTCGACGTCAGCTGATCGGCAAACGGTCCATCGCTGATCTCGGCCGCATCGTGCTGAGCCAATGCCAGCACATAGTCCGCGAACCAGCGATCAACACGCCGTCCGGACCCGCGTTTGAGCCGTTCAGGGAAACCCCCCTGCACCACAAGGCGGGGAAGGTCGTCGGCGTCCGAGGGATTGCCCTCGCCGCCCGCGAGCAGCCAGGCTTGGAGTTTTGCCGGGCTCAACTTGGAGTTTTGCCACCGCTGGCGTCAGGAGCCGATCAGCCGGCCCAGCGTGAGCGCCAGGCGCAGCACATAGGCCTCTCGTGCGTCCGAGGGGTTGAAGCCGGTGACTTCGTTGATCCGCTTCAGCCGATAGCGCACGGTGTTCGGGTGGACGAACAGCAGCCGGGCGGCCCCCTCGATGGCCGAGCCCTGGTCGAGGAAGCAGACCAGGGTCTCCAGCAGCCCACCCCCGGCATCCTTCAGCGGCTGGAAGACATCGCGGGCCAGGGCGCGGCGGGCGTGGCCGTCGCCGTTGAGCGCCCGCTCGGGCAACAGATCGTCGGCCGCCACCGGGCGGGGTGCCTCCGGCCAGGCCACCGCGGAGCGCAGCCCCGACAGCGCCGCGCGCACGCTCCCCACTGCATCGACGAGGTGATCGACCGTGGGGCCCACTACGACCGGGCCGGTGCCGAACACGTCGATCACGCGCTCGACGAGGGCGAGGGCGCCGGTGGGCTCCGCGACACACTCCCCACCGAGCACCAGCACGAGCCGGTCCCCCTGCACGCCGCTGAGCACGTCAACCTCCTCGCCGAGGCGCCGGCGCAGATCCTCACCGAGCCGGGGATTGTCGGCGAGCGGGGCCGGCCCGACCGCGACACAGACGGCCTGGGTGGAGGCCCAGCCAAGCGCGGAGGCCCGGGACAGCACGGTCTCATCGGCCTCACCGCGGACCACGGCATCCACGACCATGGCCTCGAGCCGCGCGTCCCAGGCACCCCGGGTCTCGGCCGCCCGGGCGTACACCTCCGCCGCCGCGAACGCCACCTCCCGCGAATAGCTGAGGATCGCGGACTGGGCGACCGGCCGGTCGCCGCGGGGGAGCAGTTCCTGGAGCTGGAGCTCGACGACCTCGATGGTCGTCCGGACCAGCTCGACCGTCTGGTGCAGCGTGATGTGGCGGGCCAGCGCGCGCGGGGCGGAGCCGAAGATGTCCAGCCCCTGCGCGGAGGCCTCGGGATCGGCGAACCAGGTGACGAACCCGTCGATGCCCGCCCGGGCGACCACGGAGACCCACGAGCGGTTGTCGGCATCCAGCCCGGTGAACCACGGGTGGCGCGACTCCATCTCCGCCGTCGCCGCCTGCACCATCGTCCCCGCCAGACCCTGCAACCGCTTGGCCATCGCCGTCCGCTGCCGGGGCGACAATTGGGGTGGCCGCGCGGCCCGGATCTCAGCGGTCATGGCCCATGAGCCTAGTGCCCGGGCGACTCGCGGGTAGCCTGTCCCGGGGCAAGCAAGGAGGACGCCGTGGATCCCATCGATGCGCTGCGGGAGATCGCCTATCTGCTGGAGCGTGGCCGGGCGGACACCCACCGCGTCCGGGCGTTCCGGCGGGCGGCGGATCAGCTCTCCGGGATGACCTGCGCGGTCCGCGATGAGCACAACAAGGCCGGGGACTGGCGCTCGCTGCCGGGGCTGGGACCCAAGACGGTCGCGGTGATCACCCAGGCACTCGCTGGTGGCGTACCCAATTATCTTGCCCAGCTGCGCACCGAGCAGCAGCCGCTCGCCCACGGCGGCAAGGAGGTCCGCGCGGCGCTGAAGGGCGACCTGCACGCCCACTCGACCTGGTCCGACGGCGGCTCGCCGCTGGAGGAGATGATGGTGTCGGCGCAGGCGATGGGGTATGCCTATCAGGCGATCACCGACCACTCGCCCAGCCTCAAGATCGCGCGCGGGCTGTCGGCGGAGCGGCTGATGGACCAAGTGCAGTTCGTCGGGGACCTGAACGCGGCCATGCCCGGATTCCGTGTGCTGACTGGGATCGAGGTCGACATCCTCGAGGACGGGGCGCTCGATCAGGACCAGGACCTGCTGCTCAGCCTGGACGTCGTCGTCTCGTCGGTGCACTCGCACATGCGCATGGACTCCGAGTCGATGACCCACCGGATGGTCTCCGCCATCGCCAATCCCGCCACCAACATCCTCGGCCACTGCACGGGCCGGCTGATCACCGGCGGCCGCGGGACGCGCCCGCAGTCGGACTTCGATCCCGAGGTCGTCTTCGCCGCGTGCCAGCGCTTCGATGTCGCGGTCGAGATCAACTGCCGCCCCGAGCGCCGCGATCCGCCGGATGAGCTGCTGGACTTGGCGCTGGAGCTGGGGTGTTATTTCTCGATCGACACCGATGCGCATGCCCCCGGGCAGCTCGACTGGATCGCCTATGGCTGCGAGCGCGCGGAGGAACACGAGATCCCGCTGGAGCGGATCATCAACACCTGGGACGTCGACCGGCTGCGGGATTTCTGCGGCAAGGGCTGAGTTCCTCGGGGGTACGCGCGGCCTCGGCTCACGCGCGGACGTCACGGCGATCGAGGATCAGCCCGGCGAGCGCGGTGAGCACCACCGTGACCACGAGGGCCGGGCCGGCGACCTGGGCGACGGCGACCCAGTTGAGCGCGGCGGCGTCGGTGATGGCGGATGAGCCGAGGCTGAGCGACTGGGTGAGCAGGGCGTACGGAACGAGCATCCCCAGCGCGAGCCGCCCCGACATGAGCAGCCCGATCGCCACGACGCAGCCGAGGATCGCGACGGCGATGGGGGCGGCGAACGATCGGATCACCATCGACAGCAGGGACTGCACCGCCGCGACGGCGAGCCCACCGAGGCACGCGACGAGCGCGCTGAGCACGAAGCGCGCGGGCAGGGCGGGGGAGAGACCGGCGACGAGGACGCCGGAGGCCCAGGTGAGCACCAGCAACGCGGACTGCATTGCGGCGACGAGCACCCAGAGGGCGCCGAGTTTGGCGGTCACGATCCCCCACGAGGAGGTCGGCCCGGCCATGAGCCGCGGCCAGTTCCCGCGGTGCTCCATCCGCCACACGGCCGAGGCGAGGGTGGCGATGCCGACGGAGCAGAAGAGCAGGCCATAGAAGAGGGTGACCTGGCTCCAGAAGGAGTCCCATTCGCCGCGGAAGGCGCCGAGGTTCAGCACATAGTTCACGGTCCCGGTGATCACTGCGAGCAGTGGGAGCACCAGCACCACGATCCAGACCGCCGAGCGGCGGAGTTTGAGCAGTTCGGAGGCGAGCACGTTCATGGCGGATCAACTTTCGGTTCGGTCGAGCAGGTGCAGGCCGGCGGTGACAAGTGCGGCCACGACGAGCAGGAACAGGGCGAGCGCCGGCCAGGCGATCGGGGTGGCGGCATAGCCGTCCGGGGTCATCCGGTGGGTCGCGACGACGGCGTAATAGCCCCAGGGCAGCATCCGGGCCAGCCAATCCGGCATGAGCATCACGAAGACTCCGGCGAAGGCGCCGAGGACGCCGATGCCCAGCCCCGCGAGCTGATTCTCGACCCGCGCCGCCAGGAGCACGTGCAGCGCCAGCAGGGCCATGGTCACGGCGAAGGACGCCGCGGCATACCACCACCAGGGACCGGCCGGCACCGGCAGCGCGGCTCCCGCGAGCTTCGATCCGGCGTACAACCCGCCCAGCTCCACCACCGTCACGCCGGCGACGACGGGGGCGAGCGCGGCGATCTTGGTCGCGCAGAGCCGTCCGCGCGGCTGGCCGAGCGTGGCGGCCATCGCCCACCCGTTGCCTTGGTGTTCGATGTCGACCTGGCGGGAGGCGAGCACGGCCACCAGGATCGGCGCGGTCATCGCCTTGACCATGGCATAGAAGAGCAGCATGCCCTCCCAGTGTTGGGTGGCCGGGTCGTTGATCGCGGCGCGATGAGCGGCACTGAAGAGCCGCATCGACGCGAGCAGCAGCGTGCCGGCGGCGATCCCCGCGGCGACGAGCCAGACCTTCAGGCGGCGCATCTTGGCGAGTTCGACACTGAGCGCGATCACAGGTCACCACCCCGTCCGGTGAGGTCGATGAAGACCTCCTCGAGCGACTGCTGCCGCCGGCGGACCTCATGGATCGCCACGTCGTGGCGCACCAGGTGGGCGACGGCGAGGGCGGTGCCGTTGGGGTCGGGGCGGGTGATGGTGATGCCGTCGGGGGTACGCGCGGGGTGGGCGCGGTGCAGGATCTCCTGCGCGCGGGCGGGGTCGGGGGTCTCGATCACGAGGTCGGGCACGGAGCGGGCGAACAGCTCGGCGCGGGTGCCTTGGAAGATGAGGCGGCCGTGGTCGATAATGCCGAGGACTTCGGCCATCTTGTCCATCTCCGCAAGCAGGTGGGAGGAGACCATGACGGTGATGCCGTCGGCGGCGAGGGACACGAGCAGTTCGCGGATCTCTTCGATGCCTGCAGGGTCGAGGCCGTTGGTGGGCTCGTCGAGGACCAGCAGCCGCGGTGAGCGGGCGAGGGCCATGGCGATGCCGAGGCGTTGTTTCATGCCCAGCGAGTAATTGCGGACGAGCTTGTCCCGGTGCTGCTCCAGCCGGACGGTGGCGAGCGCACGGCGAACCTCGTCATCGCTCAGCCCGAGGAGTTTCTGCACGACCCGCATGTTCTCGGCGCCGGTGAGGTGGCCATAGACCGATGGCGCCTCAATGAGGGACCCGATGCCGGCGAGCAGCCTGCGCCGCGTCGTGCGTGTCATGGGCTCGCCAAAGATCCGGATAGTTCCTGCCGTGGGTTGCGCGAGGGCGAGCAGCATTTTCATCGTGGTCGACTTGCCCGAGCCGTTGGGCCCGAGGAAGCCATAGACGCAGCCTTTGGGAACGCGCAGGTCGAGGTCGGCCACGACCGTCGCGCGCCCATAGGCCTTGGTCAGCCCGGAGGTGGTGATGATGTCCATGGGTCCCACGCTCCCGCGGGGGGCGTGCGCCGGGCCTCGGCCGCGGGGATGGTTCGCGCTCTCATCCCCGGGGATGAGTCAGGACTGCAGCAGGTCCTCGCGGGCGACGAGCCCGGAGCGGAAGGCGAAGAGGACGGCCTGGACGCGGTCGCGGGAGCCGGTCTTGGCGAGGACGTGGGAGACGTGGGTCTTCACGGTGGGCATCGAGACGAACAGCCGCTCGCAGATCTCGGTGTTGGACCAGCCCTTGGCCACCGCGATGAGGATCTCGAGCTCGCGCGGGGTCAGGCTCTCGACGATCCGCCGGGTCTCCTTGGACAGGACGGCGGGGGAGTCCGGTGCACCGGCGAGGGCCGGGCGCACCTGTTCGAGTAGCCGCCGGGTCGACCGTGGGGAGATGACCGCCTCGCCCGAGTGGACGGTCCGGATCGCGGTGAGCAGGTTCTCGGGCGGGGTGTCCTTGAGCAGAAATCCGGCGGCGCCGGCCCCGAGGCCCTCGACGACATATTCCTGGGTGTCGAAGGTCGTGAGGATGATCACCCGGCTGGCTGCCCGGGCGGCGGCGAGTTCGCGGGTCGCGGAGATCCCGTCGAGGACGGGCATCTGGACGTCCATGAGAATGACATCGGCCGGGACGGCGCTGTTGTGGATCAGCGCCTCCCGGCCGTTGCTCGCCTGCCAGGCGACGGTCAGGTCGGGCTGGGAGCCGATGACCATCGCGACGCCGGAGGTGAACAGTTGCTGGTCGTCTGCGAGGCCGAGGGTGATCACCCCCCGAGCCTAGCCGTGGGTCAGGACCGGGCGTCCCAGCGGAAGTTGCGGATGCCGGCCCACAATCCGAAGGCGGTCCAGGCGATCATCGGCAGCGCCATCCCGCCGGCGGCGAGCAGGGCGTCGGCGATCCCGGTGCGGGGCTGGCCGTCGGTGCCGGTGTTGCCGGGGTGGCGGGCGGTGTCGTCGGAACG
>JAUNRO010000011.1 GCA_030544185.1 Propionibacteriaceae bacterium
GGCCCGCAGCATCGTCATCGTCTCGGGCTCCCCGGAAACATCCTGCATGCGCCCCATGGTGCTGGATCACTCAACCCGATGGGAACCGAAATGCCGGGAGCGGAATATTCCGCTCCCGGCAATTTCAGCCCTTCACACACACCACCTGACGCAGCATCGCGACGACCTCGACGAGGTCCCGCTGGGCCTCGATGACCTGGTCGATGTCCTTATAGGCACCGGGAATCTCATCGAGCACCCCCGCATCCTTGCGGGACTCCACACCCTCGGTCTGGGCCACCAGGTCCGCGATTGTGAACGTCTTCTTCGCCTTGCGCCGCGACATCACGCGCCCGGCCCCGTGGGACGCCGACTGATAGGAGGCGTCGTTGCCGAGCCCGCGCACGACATAGGACCGGGTCCCCATCGAGCCCGGGATGAGGCCCAGCTCGCCCGCGCCCGCGCGGATCGCGCCCTTGCGGGTCACCAGCATCGGCACACCGTCGACGAGCTCCTCGGCCACATAGTTGTGGTGGCAGGAGATCGGGTCGTCGAACGCGACACCGGCCGCCGCGAACCGCTCGGCGACGATCCGCATGATCAGCGCCAGCATCACCGCGCGGTTCTTCGCGGCATATTCCTGCGCCCACATCAGATCGTGGCGATAGGCCGCCAGCTCCGGCGTACCCACCAGGAACACCGCCAGGTCCCGGTCCGCCAGCGCGGCGTTGTGCGCGAGCTGCTGAGCCCTCGCCATGTGGACCTTGGCCAGCTCGTTGCCGATGTTGCGCGAGCCGGAGTGCAGCATGATCCAGACCCGGTCGTCGGTATCGAGGCAGATCTCGATGAAGTGGTTGCCGGAGCCGAGCGTGCCGAGCTGGGCCCGCGCGCGGGCGTGCAGCCGCTGCACGTGATCGTCGAGCCGCTCAAAGCGTGACCAGAACGGGCGCAGTTCGGGGTGGCCGTGGCCGTCGGTGAGTACGCCCGGGAGCAGCCCCTGCAGCGGGCGCAGATCCACCGGCTGGGCATGGCTCGTCATCCCGAGCGGGATCGCGTCCTCGATCGCCCGGCGCAGACCGCCCAGGTCCTCGGGCAGATCGGCCGCGGTGAGGGAGGTCTTGACGCCCTCCATGCCGCAGCCGATGTCGACCCCGACCGCGGCTGGGGCCACGGCGTCCTTCATGGCGATCACCGAGCCGACCGTCGCACCCCTGCCGAGGTGCACGTCCGGCATCACCCGCACGCCGTGGGTCCACGGCAGCCGGGCGATGTTGCGCAGCTGCTCGACCGCCTGGGGTTCGATCTCGGCCTCAGCGGCCCACAGCTGCACATTCGAAGCGCCGGTCAGTGCGACGGGAAACATCCGGGGTCCTTTCACCTCGTTGGTCTGTCCAGCCTAGGAACGCTCCGGTGATCAGGCACCTGATTATTGGCACCGCCCAGGATCGTCCCGAGATCACCCGGGAGGGGGTTTGCAGGTGGCTACCCGCGCGTACCATGGACCCATGGTGCGGTTTCTTCCAATCGTGGTGATCGTGCTGCTGATGATCTATTGCGTGGTCGAGGTGGCACAGTCCCGCTCGGACGAGGTCCGCCGGGCTCCGCGCTGGTTGTGGGCCGCGGCGGTCATTGGCCTGCCGCTGGTGGGCTCGCTGGCCTGGCTGTTCCTCGGCCGGCCGAACGCCCAGTCGATCGCGGCGGCGGTGGATGAGCGGTTCCCGTTCGCCCCCGACGACGACCAGGACTTCCTCAACAACCTGCGCTGAGGGCGTTCCCGCGGGAACGCCCCCAACCGGCTGTCGTCAGGTGACCGGGCCCTCGACGGGCGTGCCGCCGGCGTCCTCCTGATATTTCTCCACGAGCTTCGACAAGTCCACCCCTGTGGTGTTCTTGATGAGCTCCATCGTCTGCACCACGTTGTTGGTGACCTGCTTCGGCACCGCCCCGGCGCCATCGGTGGAGACCACCGTGAGCTTGTCGATGCCGGCCATCGGCGCGGCAACCTTCTCCGCGACCTGCGGCAGGACGTCGACGAGCATCTGCAGCACGGCCGCCTCGTTATAGCGCGCGAACGCATCCGCCCGCTTGTTCATCGCCTCGGCCTCGGCCTCACCACGGGCAAGGATCGCGGCGGCCTCGGCTTCACCCTCGGCGCGCAGCGCCTCGGCCTCGGCGACACGGCGGGCCCGCTCGGCCTCACCGCGGCGAGCGCCCTCGATGGCCTCCGCTTCGGCCAGCGCGGACCGGCGGGACCGGTCGCCCTCACCGGTGAGCCGGGCGGTCTCGGCCTCGGCCTCCGCGCGGGCGATGGCCGCGGCGCGCTGGGCGTCGGCCTGGCGGATCGAGGACGTCCGCTGGGCTTCCGCTTCGGTCTCGACCCGGTAGCGCGCGGCGTCGGCGGGCTTGCGGACCTCGGTGTCGAGCTGGCGATCCTTCAGCGCGGCCTGCCGCACGGCGACCTTCTCCTGCTCGGCGAGGATCGCCTGGTCGCGGTCGGCCTGGGCCAGCGGGCCGGACGCCGCGGCCTGGGCCTGCGCGGCATCGGTCTCGGCCTTGATCTCGGCGTTCTTCAGCGCCAGCGCCCGCTCGGAGATCGCGATTTCCTGTTCGGCGGCGATGCGGGCCTGCTCGGCCTCCTGGCGGGCGTTGGCCTCGGCGATCGCCGCGAGGCGGCCGATCTTGGCGGACTCGGGACGGCCGAGGTCGGACAGATAGGAGCCGTCGTCGGTGATGTCTTGGATCTGGAAGGTGTCAAGCACCAGGCCCTGGCCGGTCAGCGAGGACTCCGACTCATCGGCGACGCTTTGGGCGAACGCTGCTCGGTCGCGGATGATCTGCTCGACCGAGAGGCTGCCGACGATGGAGCGCAGCGAGCCGGCGAGGGTTTCCTGGGTGAAGGTCTCGATCTCGTCCTGCTGGGTGAGGAAGCGCTGGGCCGCGGCCCGGATGGAGTCCTCGTTGCCGCCCACCTTGACAATCGCGACGCCGTCGAGGTTGAGCTTGATGCCCTGGCCGGAGACGGCACCGCGGATCTGGACCATGATGCGCCGCGAGGACAGGTCGAGCACGTGGAGGCGCTGGACGAACGGCATCACGAACACGCCGCCACCCATCACGACCTTCTGACCCGAGAGGTCGGTGGAGATCTCCCCGGTCTCTGGGTTGCGCACCTCCTGGCCCTTGCGACCAGTCACGATATAGGCCTCGTTGGGGCCCGCGACCTTGTAACGATTGACGATGAGCAGGCCGACCAACAAGATCACGGCGACGATGCCGATGATGCCGATGGTCAGCGAGGAAAGCACAAACATACGGTTCCTTCGAGATTGGTCAGGACGAATGAAGACAGGACGGGCAGCCGCGCCGGGTCAGGGCTGCAGCGGTTCGCCATGGCGGACCATGACCGAGGTCGGGGACAACACTGCCGTGACCTTGATGAGCATCCCGGCGGCGATCGGTTCGTGGGCCTTGGCGTTGAGCATGGTCGGGTGGCCGTTGACCGAGACCCGGACCTGACCGAAGCCCCCGTCCGGGATCGGATGGATCACCCGCCCGACGGCGCCGATCAAATTGTGTGCGCGGACGGTGGCGTCGCTGTCGCGACTCGGATCCTTGAGCCGAACCGTCAGCCAGGCGGCCAGCGCCCCGACCCCGAAGCCAACGACCAGCCCCGCCACGATCGCCAGGACCAGGTTGTCGATGATGCTCGACACGACGGCGCCAGTGAAGCCGAAGGCGCCGACACACCCGGCCAGACCCGCCACCGACAAGAAGTCGCCGCCGAGGTCATCGAGACCGAGGAAGCCATCCAGCACATCCCCGATCACCAGTGCAAGGAGCAGCAGCACCGCTCCGATTGCGCCAATGATGAGGAAGACCGAAACCATGTATCCCGCCGCTCGCCGACCATGCCCGTGTCCTGGTCAAGTTTAGAAGGTGAGGAGCCCAGTTCGGCGCGATCCGGCAGAGGAAGTGAACTCCGAGCCCCACCCCGGCATACTGACAAGGCACGATGCGCCAACCAATAGGAGACGGGGCAGATGACACAGGGCACGGGCGGGCCGGGAGAAGAGTCCTCGAACCGATGGCCCAGCTATCCAGGCGGTCCCGAGTTCGAGTTCCGCGAGGCGGGCCCCGAGTCCCAGCCCCCGGCGGCCCCCGAGCCCCAGCACCGGTCCCAGCCGCCCGGCGCCCAACCGCAGCAGCCGCCCACGCCGGCGTACCCCCGGCAGAAGGCGAACAACAGCGCCGCGATCGCGATCATCGTGACCCTTGGCGTCTTGGTGCTGATCGCGGTGCTCGGGCTGGCCGGCTGGTTCCTGATCCGCCCGAGCGAGACGATCTCGCCGCCGGTGATCGTGAACGAGCGCACCCCGACGCCCGAGGCCTCCGCGGTCGCCCCCACCGATCCACTCCCGACCGCGCCACCCGGCGAGCCCGCCACCGGCGCGCTCAAGGAACGCCTGGACGCCCGCTATGGCACGTTCGAGCCGATCCGGCGCGACGGCACCGGTCCGGCGACGATCGAGCTCCCACCGGAGGCCCGCCGCGGGATCCTGTGGGCCAAGACCGACGGCGAGGGCTGGTTCTCGGTGAAGCTGGTGCGCGAGAACGGCAGCAGCGCCCCGGCCTTCTATAGCGGCGACCCGCTCGAGGGTGCGGTGCCCTATGGCATCCAGCCGGGCGACGAGCCCGTGCGCGTCACGATCGAGGGCCCCGAGGCGACCTGGGAACTCGAGCTGCGGCCGGTCTCCACCGCACCCGTGTTCGAGGGCACAGCCACCGGCTCCGGCATGTCGGTGCTCGTCAGCGAGATCGCAGAACTGATGCCGGTGCAACTCGACTATCGGGGGGACTCGAACTTCATCGTCGTGCAATACCGCGGTGCGGGCGACGATGCAGACGCCACCCATCACTCCAACGAGATCGGCGCGACCACCGCAGACGCGACATTCGAGCCAGGGCTCAGCGTGATCGAGGTCGAGGCGTGGAGTGGCGGCGACTGGGCGATCAGCGAGGACTGAGCGTCAGTCGTCCTCCCCCAGCCCCCGCGCGGCGAGTGCCTCCCCGGTCGCCCGGGCGTACGCCACAGCACCGACGACCACCGGCGTGAGCTGCGCCAGCAGGTTGCGCTCCAGCCCGCGGGCGCGGGCGGCGGCCCGGACATCGCCGAAGGACCCGAACAGATAGGGGATGCTGCGCAACATCAGCGCTGCAGCCAGCCCGACCCGCTCGGGACTGCCGCCGACCCAGCCGACCGGCCGGGCCGCGACGACGAGCGCGTCGAGCAGGACCGGGGCGGGGGTGGTGAGCGTGAGCACCCGGGAGGCATAGAGGCACAGGATCAGGTTCGCCACGAGCATCAGCCCGTCGGTGAGGGTGCCCCAGATCAATTGATAGGCGACCAGGACTGCGGCCATGAGCCAGATCACCGGCATCAGCACCAGGCAGCGCCGCCAGCCGAGCCGTGTCGTCAGCAGCAGCACCGCGGTGAGAGCGAGGAGCGCGAGCGAGAGCCAGAGCTCGCGGACGACCAGCGGCACGATCGAGACGGTGAGCATGAGCGCGAACTTGGCGCCCACCGGAAGCCGGTGGAGCCACGAGCGCCCGGGGACATAGAGGCCGAAGAGCTGGTGATGGGCGTTCACACCATCAACCCCCGATAGTGCGCGACGGCCGCGACCGGCGGACCGTCGAAGACCACCCGGCCGGCATCGATGACGAGCGCCCGGTCGAAGTCGTCGACGAACTCCAGATCGTGGGTCGAGACGATCAGCTGCTGGTCGAGCTCGGCGAGGACCCGGCGCAGGTGGAGCCGGTTGCGCAGGTCGAGCAGCGTCGTCGGCTCGTCGGCGACGAGGATCGAGGGCTCGACAGCGAGCACCGTGGTCAGCGCGACGAGCTGCCGCTCGCCACCGGAAAGGTCATAGATCGACTGGCGCGCGAGGTGGGCGATGCCGCGGGCTTCGAGGAGGGCGTACGCCGCATCCTCGCGCTCCTTGCGTCCCCGCAACCGGCGCCGGAGGCTGAGCTCGATGTCCTCGATCGGGGTCGACATGACCAACTGGGCGAGCGGGTCAGTGAAGATGAACCCCACCCGCTGGCGGACCTGCTTGCCGTCGCGGATCGTGTCCAGACCATCGACGGTGACCCGCCCGCGGGTGGGTTCGATGAGCCCGTTGAGCAGCCGGAGCAGCGTGGACTTGCCGGAGCCGTTGGCGCCGATGATCGCGATGCGGCGCTCGGTGAGGTCCAGGTCAAGATCGGTGAGCAGGGTCTTGTCCACGACATCGCGACCGGTCAGGACCGGCACCTCGACGCTGACCCCTGCCAGCCGGACCCCACTGCTCACCCTGCGACGTTATCCTTCGCTCGCCGGCGGCGGCCCAGCGCCAGGTCGGGGAAGGCCTTGTGCACGGCGAGGGCGAGCCCGGCCGCGATCAGGTTCTTCGCGACATCGCCGGGCCAGAAGGCCATGTCGGTGACGAAGGCCTTGCCGAGATCCATGTTGGCGTTGACGATGAGGCCCGCGATGCCCGAGGGATGGACGATCAAGATGCTGGCGCTGATGCCGGCCACGAACAACCACAGATAACGCGGGCCGGGGAGCCGGGGCAGCACGCGGGACAGCGCGCCTGCGATCAGCGCGGCGATCGGGAACGACAGCAGGTAGCCGGCCGACGGTTTGCCGAGGACGGCCAGCCCCGCGGCGCCACCGGCGAACACGGGCAGGCCCGCGAACCCCACGACCAGATAGAGCAGGACCGCGAGGAACCCGCGGAGCGGACCGAGGGCCAGGCCGGCCAGGGCCACGCCGAGGGTCTGCAGGGTGATCGGCACCGGGCCGGCGATGGTCACCGCCGGAGCGAGCGACAGCACCGCGACGAGCGCGGCGAACACGGCGACGAGGGCGATGTCGGTGGGCACGAAGGCGGCGCGGCGTCCGGTGGTGCCGGATTGGGCGGCTGTGGACACGGAATCCTCCTGAGCTATTGAACACTGTTCGAGTGCGGGTGAATCGAGTATAGGGCGCGCTCCCCCGCGGGGTCCGGGTGTTCTGACGTCACCGGCAGGTACTTTGGGAGCATGAGGCACTTGGCACGGCTATTGGTCCTGCTCCTGGTCACTGCAACCGCGATCGCGTTCGCCCCCCGAGCCTGGGCGGACGACGATCAGCCGTCATCGTGGAACATCCCCCGCTATGACGTCACCGCACAACTCCAGAACGACGGGACCACCCGGGTCACCCTCGATTTCGATTTCGACTTCTCCGACGACCGCGGCCACGGCCCCTTCGTCACCCTGCCGCTGCGCCAGGAAGTCCTCGATGATCCCGACGTGTGGCGGATGCTCGACGTGAACGTCGAGGGCGTCAGCAGCGCGACTGGGGCCAACACCGATGTCCAGCTCCGCGAGGAGAACGGGGTGCTGCTCATCCGGGTCGGACGTCAGGGCGTGACGTTCCGCGGGGTGCAGAACTATCGGGTCACCTATACGATCCGGGGGCTGATCGCCCCCAACCACCCCAACAGCGGGCTCGATGAGTTCAACTGGAACGCGGTCGGCACCGGTTGGCAGGTGCCGATCGGCCGGGCGACCGCCCGGGTGGAGGGCCCGGCCGACATCAACCAGACCGCGTGCTGGACGGGCCCGGGCTTCGAGACCCCCTGCACGCATGCCGCCGACGGTGCCACCTCCACCTACGAGGCGACCGATCTGCGGGCCGGCCGGGGCATGCAGGTGGTCGCGGGATTCCCGGTCGGAACGTTCGTGGGGGCGGAGCCGGAATATACGAAGCGGCCCAATGTCGGCAACATGTTCACCGTGAACCCGCTCACCGCCGGGCTCACCGGGGTGCTGTCGCTGCTGGGCGTCGGCGCGGTCGTGACCCAGGTGCGCCGTCGCGGCAAGGACGAGGCTTATGTGGGGCTGACCCCCGGGCTCACGCCGGTCGCCGGCGAGGAGTCCCGCGTGGGCATGGCCGGCAAGCAGCCCGTGACCGTGCAGTTCCGCCCGCCGAAGGGCGCGACCCCGGGCGAGGTCGGCACCCTCATCGACTCCTCCGCCGACAACCGCGACGTGACCGGCGCGATCATCGATCTGGCGGTCCGTGGTCATCTGCACATCGCCCAGGTCGAAGACAAGGTCTGGCAGTTCACCCTCCAGGAGACCGACGACCGGCTGCTGCCGTTCGAACGGGACCTGCTCAATCGGCTCTTCCGGGGACGCCTGCGCGTCACCACCAGCGACATGGAGGACAAGGCATATGCCGGGCTGCTCACCGACACTCGGTCCGCCCTCTATCGCCAGGTGTCCACCGAGCGCGGCTGGTTCCGGCAGCGCCCGGACCTGGCCAAGGCGACGGCGCTCGGCCTGGGTGTGCTGCTCGCGGTCGGCGGCGCCGGTGCGGGCTTCATCCTGGGGCTGACGGCCGGCTGGGGGCTCGTCGGCCTCGCGGGCATCATCACGGGAGTCACGCTGATGGCGCTGTCGGGCTCGATGCCCTCGCGGACAGCCGAGGGGTCGGCGGTGCTCGCCCAGACCAAGGGATTCGAGCTCTATCTGCGCACGGCCGAAGCCGACCAGATCAAGTTCGAGGAGGGCGTCGATGTGTTCTCGCGCTATCTGCCCTATGCGATCGTGTTCGGCGTTGCCGAGCGCTGGACGAAGGTGTTCGAGCAGCTCGCCGCCGAGGGCCGCTATCAGCCGAACATGATGTGGTATTCCTCGCCCCACGGCACCGGCTTCTTCTATGGCGCGATGTATGGCTCGATGCTCGACAGCATGACCTCAGCCATGTCGAGCGCCATGTCCGCCGCGGTCACCTCGGCCTCGACCGCTGCCACCGGGGGCGGGTCCGGCTTCTCCGGAGGTGGCGGCTTCGGCGGCGGAGGCGGCGGCGGCTGGTGATCAGCCGATGCTCAGCTGGTGATCAGATATCGCGCCGCTCCTCGCGGTGAACGGCCTGCCCGCGGTCCTGGACGTCACGGATCTCGGTGACCCGGGTCCGCGGCCGGTTGAGCACGAGCTCCAACAGCAGCCACACCGCGGCGGCGCCGAATAGGATCCACCCGATCAGCGACAGATTGACCCCGTCGATGGCGTTGCTGACGGCCAGCGCCAGAATCAACCCGATCACGGCAAGGGCGATCGGCCCACCAATCCGAACAACTCTCATAATTCCCCCTTCGCGCCGGGCCCTGCTGGCCTCTGCGATGATCCTAAGTGACCCTAGCCGTCTGTCGACATTGACCGGGCCGACACTCACCACGCGGTGTGGGTGAACCGGCCCCCGAGCAGCGTTGCCGCGACCGGGGGCCGTGGCCCGGGCCCGAGCGGGTCGGCGTCCAGCAGGACCAGATCGGCGAGCTGACCGGCCTCCACCGTGCCCTGGCCGTTCGTGCTCGCGGCGAGCGCCTCGGCCGGCGTCAGCGACTGTTCGGCATGCCAGGGCGCCCGCTCGTCGCCGCTGCGGTGCACGGCGGTCGCGATCTCCAGCCACGGATCCAGCGGCGAGACCGGCGCATCGGAGCCGAGCACCAGCCGGATTCCCGCATCGGTCATCGCGCGGAAGGGGAAGCACCGGTGGGTGCGGTCAGCCCAGCAGACGTCGGCGACATCACGATCTGCGATCAGGTGGGCGGGTTGGACGCTGGCGACCAGGCCGAGCTCGGCCATCCGCGGGATGTCGGCGGTCGCGACCAGCTGGGCGTGCTCGATGGAACCCCGGGCCCCGGTGGCGGCGAACCCGTCCAGCGCTGAGGCCACGGCCGCATCGCCGATCGCATGGACCGCGACCTCCAGCCCAGCGGCGGCGGCCCGGGCGAGCAGGCCGTTCAGTTCCTCCGGCGGGGTGTTGAGCACACCGAACGGATGGGCCTCGGCGCCGGTGCCGAGGTAGGGCTCGCAGCAATACGCCGTATAGGTGCTCAGCGATCCGTCCGAGATGATCTTCAGCGGCCCCATCCGGATCTGCCCACTCGCCTCGAGCGCATCGCCGGTGCGCCAGCCGGCTGCGACGACCTCGTCGAGCCCGCCGGCATAGGTCGCGGTGCGCACCCGCAAACCGGTCACGCCGCGGGCCACCCGCTCGGGCCAGTCGGCGTACGCCCCACCGAACTCGAAATCCGTCACCCCCACCACGCCCAGCGCGGCGGCCCGGGCGACCACATCGGCCATCGCCGCCTCGCCCTGGGCGCGGACATCCGGCCACTCGCCCAGCCGGGCGTACGCCTCGAACCACTCGGTCTCGCAGACGATCCCCGCCCGCGGCGCGAGCCCGAGCAACCGCAGCGCCGCCGAGCTGAGCCAGCCGTGGTGCGCATCCCCGCTGATCAGCACGACCGGCCGCGTCCCGCACACCGCATCGAGCGCGGCGACGGTCGGGGTCTCGCGCCAGGTGGCGATGCGGTGACCCCAGCCGACAAGGGGTACGCCCGGGTCGGTGCCCGGCGGTTCAGCGGCGAGGCGCAGCCGCACCCGGTGCAGCACCTCGGCCGGTCCGGAGGTGGCGCCAGTATCGAGGCGGACCAGGAGCTGCGCCCATTGCAGGGTGTGCACGTGCTGGTCCCACAGGCCAGGCATGAGCCACCGGCCGGCGGCGTCGACGACGCGCTCGCCGCGTGCGGGCGTGAGCTGCGGGCCGAGGGCGGCGACGCGGCCGTCGACGATCCGGAGATCCACGGCCCCGCCGGGCGCGGGCGAGGTCACGGGCACCACGCGGGCCCGGCGAAGCAGCAGCGACGACATGTCAGTCATGGTCCCACCGGTGGTTCATCGGGCGGCCCCAACCCGTTCATTCCGAGGTGACGAAGGGTTCAGCATCGGCCCCTAGCGTCCCCGCAGGATCTTTCCGCATGCCCCCTCAGGTCAAGGAGACGCCCATGCATGACCACGACGACGAGATCAGCAATCCCAGCGACAACGAGCATTTCGCCGACATCGTGAAGGCCCGCGCCACCCGGCGCACCTTCCTCGCCGGCAGCGCCGGTGTCGCCGCCCTGTCGTTCTTCGGCGCCAACGAAGCCCTCGCCCACAACCCCAACGCAGGCAAGAGCCACGGTGGCGGCCACGGCCGAGACGACCACCGGGGCAAGGGCAAGGGCAAGGGTCGCGGTGTCGACAAGGGTGTCATCGGCTTCACCTCGATCCCGCTGGACGACGGCCCCATGCCGACGATCGCCCCGGAATATGCGATGTCGGCCATCCTGCCGTGGCGCGAGAAGATCGACGGCAGCGGCGAGTCCTATCCCTATGACCTGACCTCGCGGCAGCAGGAGAAGGCGATCGGTCTCGGCCACGACGGCATGTGGCTGTTCGACGGCAACGTCTTGTGCCTCAATCAGGAATACGGCACGAACTTCCACATGTTCGGCCGCGATCACCTGGAGAGTCTCGAAGAGGTCCGCAAGGTCCAGGCCGCCCACGGGGTGAGTGTCGTCGCGCTGCGGCGCACCGGCGACACCTACAAGATCAAGCGCGACCGCCGCAACCGCCGCATCCACGTGAACACCCCCGTGACGTTCTCGGGCGCGGTCGCCGGCTCGCGGCTGCTGGACGTCCGCGTCGGGAACCGGACTCCCAAGGGCACGGTCAACAACTGCTCGATGGGCCACACTCCGTGGGGCACCTATCTGACCTGCGAGGAGAACTTCCACCAGTACTTCGGCGCCACCGCAGCGGGCTGGACGCCGAGCGTCGAGCAGAAGCGCGTCGGCATCACCGCCGGCCAGGGCTGGGACTGGCACAAGTTCGACGAGCGCTTCGACCTGTCGAAGAACGCCGGCGAGGAGAACCGCTTCGGCTGGGTCGTCGAGATCGATCCGCAGAAGCCCAACCGGAAGCCGATCAAGCGCACCGCGCTGGGCCGGTTCAAGCACGAGGGTGCCACCGTGGTCGAGGGCCGCGGCAAGCGCGTGGTGGTCTATTCGGGCGATGACGAGCGCAACGAATACATCTACAAGTTCGTGTCCGCCGGCAACTGGCGCTCGATGTTTGCCCGCGGGCGGCACCCCCTGGACGAGGGCACGCTCTATGTGGCCAAGTTCAATGCCGACGGCAGCGGTGAGTGGCTCGAGCTGAGCCCGCGGAACCCGAAGCTGGCCGGCTGGCGCATGGACCGCATCCTGGTCCACACCCGGATGGCGGCCGACCTCGCCGGTGCGACCAAGATGGACCGCCCGGAGTGGATCACCGTCGGGCAGCGCGAGGAGATGTTCTGCACGCTGACCAACAACACCTCGCCCTATGCCGAGCACCGTCCCGGCAACCCGCCCGGCCCCAACCCCGACGGCCACATCATCAAGTGGGTCGACACCGACCAGCACACCGGCACCCGGTTCCAGTGGGACTTCTTCGCCATCGCCAAGGAGGTCCACGACGAGAACGGCCAGATGTTCGGCTCGCCGGATGGCATCTGGGCCGACCAGGCAGGTCGCGTGTTCGTCGAGACTGACGGCACCCAGCCCGGTCGCAACAACGACCAGTTGCTGGTCGCCGACCAGGACACCGCCGAGTTCAAGCGCCTGATGACCGGTGTCAAGGGTGGCGAGGTCACCGGCATCACAGTCGCCGACAACCAGCGGGTGATGTTCGCCAACATCCAGCACCCGGGCAACGGCGACCCCGCGGTGAGCAACTTCCCGGAGCCGTTCACCGGCGCCGCCGGCCCGGTGCCGCGCGACTCCACGCTGGTGATCGTCCGCAAGAACAAGGGCATCGTCGGTTCCTGACCCGCGGGGGCGGGCGCACCGGCTCGGTCAGTGCGCTCGCTGGCCCGGCCTCGGGGCTATCGTCGGTTGCTGTGAGCATCGACGAGAGCCCCGAGGTCTGGGGCCGGACCGGCGACACCACCACCGGTGAGGGTTTCGTCAGCGCCCTGCGCAGCGCCGGTCCCTATATCCACGGCCATCACGGCCGCACCTTCGTCATCGCCGTTCCCGGCGAGGTCTGCGCCCGCGAGGACACCGACCGGCTGCTCGGCGATATCGCGCTGCTCGTCCGGCTCGGGGTCCACATCGTGCTCGTCCACGGCGCCCGCCCCCAGATCGAGGCCGAGCTCGCGATCCGCGGCATCGAATCCCGCTTCGCCGGTGATCTGCGGGTCACCGACGCCCCCACGATGGAGGCCGTGCGCGCCGCCATCGGCGTCCTCCGCATGGACATCGAGGCCCGTCTCGCCGCCTCCGTCGAGGCCGGCTCGCCGATGTCCCGCGTGCCGCTCAAGGTCGTCGGCGGGACCTGGGTGACCGCCCAGCCCGTCGGCGTACGCAACGGGGTCGACCACCTGCTGACCGGGCGGGTGCGCAAGGTCGACATCGGCGAGATCCGCCATACGCTGCAGGGCAACCGGATCGCGCTGCTCTCCCCGGTCGGCTATTCACCCACCGGGGAGACGTTCAACGTGCGCAATGCCGAGGTCGCGCAGGCCGTGGCGACCGGTCTCGGCGCTGACAAGCTCATCTTCGTCCTGGAATCCGAGCCCGGCACCTGGCGGCTTGCCATGGCCTCCGGCGACGCGGGCCAGGTGGCGCTGTCGCACGCGGAGGAGACCCTGGTCTCGCCCGATCGGCAGGCCGAGCTGTCACCGGAGGACCGCAATTGCATCGCGGCCGGCCTGGCCGCGGCCCGCAACGGCGTCCGCCGGGTCCATTTCATCGGCACCGACGGCGCCTCGCCACTGTTGCGCGAGCTCTACACCCGGGACGGGTGCGGCCTGATGGTCTCGGCCGACGACGATTATGAGTCCACCCGCCAGGCCCGGATCGACGACGTTCAGGGCATCCTGACGCTGATCCGGCCGATGGAGGAGGCCGGGATCCTGCGGACCCGGGGACCGGAGCAGATCGAGCTGGACATCGACACGTTCGCGGTCATGGTGCGCGACGGGATGGTCATCGCCTGCTATTCGCTCGTCGAGCATCCGCAGGATCTCTGCGCCGAGTTCTCCTGCGTGGCCGTGCATCCGGACTATCAGGGTCGCGGGCTCGCGTCGGTCATGCTCCGCCACGCGCGGAAGGCGGCGACGGCGCGGGGCCTCGACCGCCTGTTCGTGCTCACGACACAGACCCCGGCCTGGTTCGTCGAACACGGGTTCACGCCCGGGACCGTCGCCGATCTCCCGGCGTCGAAACGAGCCGACTACAACCCCGCCCGGAACTCGCGAGTGCTCACCCACCCGCTCTGAGCGCCGGGCCGCGCTGACCACAAGGTTCAGGGACTGAAACGCCTGGCGCGCGAGGGGGACGGACAATGATAAAATGAAGACCCGACTCGCGGAATGCTGGGGATCCCTACAGATATGGGGTTCAAGGGCGCCGTGATCCCGCACCTTCCCCCAGGCTCTGGCGATCAGACTGGTGCAGGACCGCGCAGTGATGCGCTGAGACGGTGGTGGTTCGAGTTCAGCGAGGCATTTGCATGGAGTTCACCGAAGGCCAGACCGTCATCCACCCCCACCACGGACCCGCTCTCGTCACTGGATCGACGACGCGCAAGGTCCGCGGAGAGGCGGTGGACTATCTGGAGCTCGAGATCCGAGAAACCGGGATGTCGGTCTGTCTGCCCGTCGCGAAGGCCGAGGAGATCGGCCTGCGCAAGGTTGCGGGCGCTTCATTGTTGGAGGAGCTCGTGTCCGTGCTGTGCGGCCCGAGCTGCGAGCAGGAGAGCCAGTGGTCGCGCCGGATGAAAGCTCAGCGCATGGAGGTCGCGACCGGTGACCCCACGCGCATCGCCGGCGTCGTCCGGGACCTGGTCCGTCGCCGCGAGGAGCGTGGCCTGTCCCTGGCGGAGAAGGAACTGCTGAAGGAGGCCTCGGCACCGCTGGTCGCCGAGATCGCCATCGCGGTGTCCGTGACCCCCGATCAGGCCCGTGCGGTCATGCAGACCCTGGTGTTGGAGGGGTCCTCCGACGTGCTGGATCGGATCGACGAGGTCGAGCCTGTCGCTGCCTGAGCACAGCCCAGACAACAACGAACGCCAAGAGCCGGACCTTCGGGTCCGGCTCTTGCGTTTCCTCGGTGACTGAGGTGACCAGCGGAGGAGCGTGCTGGTCAGCGAGGTTTGTCGGTCTCGGCGAGCCGGTGGGCGATCTCGTCGGCGCAGCGCAGCATCAGCGGCCGCAGCTCGCGGAACCGGGCATCGTCCAGCCGCGCCGAGGACCCGCCGAGGGCCAGGGCGGCCATCTCACCGGTGCGGGGCAGGATCACGGTGGCGGCAGCGGCGAGCCCCGGTTCGATCTCGTCGGTGATGACGACCCAGCGCTCCTCCCGCCAGCGGCGCAGTTCCTCCGGCAGCGGGGCGGCACCGTGCGCCTCGAAGTGGTGGCTCACCTCGTCGATGACGTCTTGTGGAGCGAAGGCGAGCAGCGCGCGCCCGGCCGCGCCACGGTCCAGCGGGATCGGCTCGCCGATCCGGAAGAAGGGCACCAGCGAGAACCGCCCGGGCATCGAGATCAGGCAGATGCGTGCGGTGCCGCGCCGCACGTGGAGGTTGATCGTCTCCCCCGTCTCATCGCGGAGCTGGCGCATGAGGGGCTCCGCGACCACGCGCAGCCGGCTGCTCGCATCGGTCGAAGCCGCCCAGCCCAGCAGCCGTGGCCCAACGGTGAGGGCGCCGAGGTCGGTGCGACTCAGCAGGTGAGCCTCCTCGAGTGCGGTCACCAGCCGGTGCGCGGAGGACTTGGCCACGCCGAGCTCGGCGGCGAGCTCGGTGAGGCGGATCGGGCCGCCCGCCTGCAGGACCACTTCGATGGCGTCGACGGCTTTGCTGATCGCAGACATGGCTTCACTGTGCACTAATCGGAACTGAAGTTCCATTTTATTTTCCGTCTGGTGATAGGAGCACCGTCGCCCCTTGGTGACGGGGACATGCTTTTGGCCGTACCCCCACACCGACAGCAATTCACGTTGAGCGAAGGAGCCACGGGATGGCCATCGACCCCCAGCTGTATCGAGAGACCCTTGGGCACTATCCGACCGGCGTCGTCCTCGTCACGGCCACGGGCGCCGACGGTGTTCCGCTCGGTCTGGTCATCGGGTCGTTCACCTCGCTGTCCCTGGATCCGCCGCAGGTGGCCTTCATGCCGATGCGCAGCTCGGGCACGTTCGCCCAGATCCAGCAGATCGGCTCCTTCTGCGTGAACGTGCTCGCGGCCGACCAGCTCGACACCTGCCGGGTGTTCGCCTCCCGCGCGGAGGACAAGTTCGCCGGCGTCGATTGGCATCCGGCCCCGGTCACCGGGTCGCCGGTCCTGGACGGCGCCGTGTCCTGGCTGGATTGCGAGATTTCGGCGACGCTGGACGGCGGCGATCACTTCATCTGCATCGGTGACATCAAGGACCTGGGGGTGCAGCGCCGCGAGTTGCCGTTGCTGTTCTTCCAGGGCGGCTATGGCCGGTTCGCGACCGCCTCGCTCGTCGCGCCGAGTACGCCCGAGCTGGTCGCGTCCGTGCGGGTCGCCGACAGCCTCCGCCCGCAGATGGAGGCCCTGGCCAGCGAGGAGTCCGCGGACGTCTCGGTGATCGCCGAGACCGGCGACTGGATGACGTTCGTCGCCAGCGCCGCCGGCAGCGAGACCCCGGCCAACGCCTCCATCGGGCTCCAGTTGCCGCTGGTCCCACCGCTCGGGTCGGTCTTCGTGGACCCCGAGGGCCCGACCACGGTCGAGTCCTGGGTCGCCCGGCTCCCGCGCGGCTCGGAGGAGATCGCCGAACGCGCCCACGAACTGGCGGCCAAGGTCGACCGTGATGGCCACTCGCTGTCCCTGCTCGGTGAGGAGTCGGACGAGCAGATCTGGCACCTGGCCGACGAGCTCGCCAACGGCTCCCCCACCCCCGATCGCGAGCGCGAGATCACCCGCCTGCTCGTGGCCAACTTCGACTCCTATGAGCCGGAGATCCGCGACAAAGAGCGCTATGACGTCCGGGCCGTCATCGTCCCCATCCCCACCCAGCCCGGCACTCCGCGTCTGGCGTTGCGCTTCGCCAACCCACCGGGCGGGGCCAGCAGCGCCGACGTGCAGCGCTGGATCGAGCGCACCAAGGCGTGTGCCCGGTCCGTCGATGCCTGATCCAGCGCGTTCCGCGGGCACTGCACCGCCCACCACCACGAGACCCCACACAGGAAGGGATCGCCCATGACTGCACGTGTCATCAGCCTCGGCTATATCCGCTTTGGCGCGACCAGCCTCAGCGACTGGACCGATTTCGCCGAAAACGTCCTCGGCCTGCAGGCCGTGCCGGCCGGCGAGGGCCGGTTGCTCCTGCGCAACGATCATCATGACTACCGTCTCGATATCCGCCAGGCGGACGAGCCCGGCGTCCAGGCACTGGGCTGGGAGGTGCGCAGCCAGACCGATCTCGACACGATCGTGGAGCGGCTCGAGTCCGCCGGCTATGCCGTCGAGCAGCTGGACGAGGCCGCCACCGCCGAGCGGATGGTGAGCGCCGCGGTGAAGCTGCGCGACCCCGATGACAAGTTCGACCTGGAGTTGTTCTGGGGCCTGCACTCCGCGACCGACCGCTTTGTCTCACCGCTGGGCGCAAGCTTCGTGGCCGACAACCTGGGCCTCGGCCACATCTTCCAGGTGGTCAGCGATGCCGCCCGCACCGAGGAGCTCTATTTCGACATCTTCGGCTTCCGGCTCAGCGACCACATCGACTTCGGCGGCGGCGTCGTGGGCACTTTCACCCACTGCAACCCGCGCCACCACACCTTTGCGTTCGCCGAGAACCCCAAGCGCCCGCTCGGGGTCGGCCACTTCATGCTCGAGGTGACCGAACTCGACATCATCGGCCGCGCCATGGATCGCATCGACGACGAGAAGATCCCGCTCATCCGCCACTTCGGCAAGCACACGAACGACAAGATGGTCAGCCTCTATGTCGTCACCCCCTCCAACGTCGGCCTCGAGTTCGGCACCGGCGGCATCCGAATCGACGACGCGACCTGGCGCCCGGTCCGTTACGACGAGGCCCACTACTGGGGACACCAGCCGGTGTGAGGCCCTCCCTTCGTCCAACCCACGATCAGCTGGAGAAAGTGACACGATGAGCAAGGTTCTGGATCGAGTTCTCGAACTCGCCGACTTCTTCGAGCAGAACGCGCACCGCTCCGAAGCCGAGATGAAACTGCCCGACGACGTCGCCGAGGCGGTCA
>JAUNRO010000012.1 GCA_030544185.1 Propionibacteriaceae bacterium
GCATCGCGCGCGCCGCCTCTGGCGAGCCGATGAGTCGGGGCGGGTGCTGCTCACGACCTTCACCACAAACCTCGCCGACGGAATCGCCGAGCAGCTCGCGCTGCTCGATCCACACGTGCCGGTCACCGATCAACCCGGCCACGCCGGGGTGTGCGTGGTCGGCATCGACGCGCTCGCCGCCCGTGTGCTCAAGCAGGCCGCTGCGACCATCGCCGAGGATGTCGCGACTGTGCTTGGCCACGCGCGCACCGACATCGCCCGGCGTACCCCTCAAAAGGCCTGGCAGGACGCCATCGATTCCGCGGGCGCCGAGCTGCCGGACGACCTGCGTCGGCCGGAGTTCTTCCGAGCGGAGTACGCCGCGGTGATCCTGCCCAACCGGATCACCGACGAGCGGGATTATCTGCGGGTACGCCGGCCCGGCCGCGGGGTGCGGCTGGCGAAGACGCAGCGGCAGGCGGTGTGGCGGGTCGTCTCGGCGTATCGCACCTCAGCCCGGATGGACGGCGCCATCGACTTCGTCGAGGCAGCGATGATCGCGGCGGTCCATCTGGAGCGGACGGGGGCGCTGTTCGACCACGTGCTCGTCGACGAGGCCCAGGACCTCGGCCCCGCGCACCTGCTGCTGGTGCGCGCGCTGGCGGCGGCGGGGCGCAACGACGTCTTCCTCGCCGAGGACGCCCATCAGCGGATCTATGGTGCGCGGCTCGTGCTGTCGCACTTCGGGCTGCAGGTGCGCGGGCGGTCGAGCCGGCTGAAGCTGAACTATCGGACGACCGCGCAGAACCTGCGCCTGGCGCAGCAGATCCTCGAGGGCGGCGACTGGGTCGACGGGGACGAGGGGGTGGAGGACCATGCGGGCTATCGATCGGCCCGGCGCGGCCCGGAGCCAGAACTTGCGGAGAACCCCTCGCTGACCGCCGAGCTGGACCACGCCGCCGAGATCGTGACCGCCTGGCTCAACGACGGCGCCCGGCCAGAAACCATCGCGATCCTCGTCCGCGACCAGCGCGACCGCGACCGCGTCGCGACGGCGCTGAGCGAGCGCGGCGTGAAGGTGCGGGCCGTGGAGCGCGAACGCGTTCCCGCGGGAACGCCGGTGGTGATGACCATGCACCGCGCGAAGGGCACGGAGTTCTCCCGGGTGCTGCTGTTCGGTGTGTCCGAGGCAAGCATCCCCAAGGCCCACCGGGCGTACGCCTTCGATCCCGACGCCCACGCCGACGCGCTGCTGCGGGAACGCGCCCTGCTCTATGTCGCCGCCACCCGCGCACGGGACGCCCTCGCAGTGAGCTGGAGCGGGCAGGCGAGCACCTTGTTGCCAGCCCTGAGGTGATCCCAGGCCGGGGACTGCACCCACGATGGATCAAGCGGGCGCGGGGCCCGGGCGAGAGACCGAGATGACCTCGAGCCACGGCCCGAGCCCCAGGAAGTCGTCAGGGTTGGTCGTGAACAGTGGGAGGCCGTTCGCCACCGCCGTTGCGGCGATCTGCAGATCTGCGAGGCGACGCCGCGGCATACGCCCGATCGCGAGCACGGCACCCACCAACTGGCCATAGGCGCGAGCGCATTCGGCGTCGAAGGGAATCGGATCGAACCCGCTTTCAACGCGTTGCAGGATCAGCATCCTCCTGGCACGTTCCGCCTGGGCCGCCGCGTCGTCGCCGGCGACCGAGACCGGACCGGCAGAAAGTTCAGCCAGCGTCACGGCGCTGATCGCGACCTCGTCGGGAAGTGCCGAGGGCTCGAGCCATTCCCGCAGAATGACCACGTTCGTGTCGATCAGACCCGCTCCCCGAGGAGGGCGCTCTGCGCCCGTCACGACGGATCGTGACGTCTCACCGACCATACGGATCCTCGACCGCGGCTTCAAGGAAGTCCTCGACGTCGGCGCGGAACTGGGCTGGATCAATCGGCGCAGACCGCATGCCCGACAGGAATTCCTCACGCGGCACGAAGGTCCGCCGGCGCCGGAGCGGAATCAGTTCCCCAATGCGGTGGCCATCGCGCGTGACCATGAACGCCTGGCCCCGTTCAACCGAGTCCATGATCTCCTTCGAACGCAGCCGCAGGTCACGCTGGCTGATTTCCGGCTGGCTGGTCATTGCTACATGGTAGCAACGCGTGCTATCGGTTCGCCCTCGGCGGCCCAACGAGGGAGGCGAGGCCCAGGGCGGTCAATACCAGGCTGATCCCGCTGACCACGGTCCGGGCGATGTTGCCGATCTGCCATCCGGCGGAGTAGTCCGCCCACACCATCCGCGCCGCCGCCGCATCCGGCGGGACGACCACGGCCGCGAGCGCCTCATTGAGCTGCACGTTGTACGTCATCGTCAACACCACGCCACCCACGAGATAAAGCAGCCCGGCAGCGCCGAGCAGTCCACCCGCGCGGCGCTGACCCGCCCCGAGCGCGAGCGCGCCGGCCAGCAGGCAGACCGGGACGGTGCCGAAGAATGCCGCGCCGAAGACGGGGTTGCGGACCGAGGCGTTCATCGCCTGCATCGCAGCGATAGCGGTGCGCGGGTCCGCAGCATCGAGGCCCCACATCGTGGAACACACCCATGCATAGAAGAAGCCGAAGATGGCTCCGGTGAAGACGACGGCCGCGACCGCGACCGGGAACGCGAGAGCTCTGGGCACGGGCGCCAGGGCGGGACGGGTGAGTGTGGTCATTGCTTGCTCCTAATCGAACTAATCGGTTCGGTTATAGTTTCCGAACTTAGGAGTACGATTAGCAAGGTGAACCAGTCAACCTCAGGGAAACGTCGGGGACGCCCACCAGCCGGCGAGCGCGCCGCCCGGGAGGTGCAGGTGCTCGATGCCGCGCTCGCCGAACTCCTGGAAAACGGCTGGACAGGCTTCACGATGGCGGGCGCCGCGCGTCGGGCGGGCGCTTCCAAGGAGACGCTGTATGCCTGGTTCGCCAGCCGCGACGGCCTCATCCGGGCACTGATCCAGCGCAGCGCCGACACCTCCGCAGAGGCCATCCAGCAGGCGCTCGACGGGAGCGGGACTGTCGCTGAGACCCTCCGGGCGTACGCCCAAGGTCTGCTCGGACTGCTGACCGGGCCCCAATCGGTCGCTCTCAACCGTGCCGCGATGAGCTCACCGGAACTAGCCGCGACACTGCGCACCGAAGGCCGCCACCGCGTGGGTCCTCTCGTTGAGCGCTATCTCGCGGACCGGCACGCCGCCGGCGAGCTCCAGTGCCCCGATCCGGCGAAGGCGTTCGAGGTGCTCTATGGGCTCGCCGTCCGCGACACCCAGATCGAGGTCCTGCTTGGCGCGGACCCGCCCTCCACCACGGCGATCACACGTCGCGCCGAGGAAGCCGTAGAGCAGTTCCTGCGCCTGCACATGCCCTCACCTGGGTGACCGCACCCCTGCTCACCGCGCCAGCCAACTCGTGGCCGTTGCCTCCTCACGATCCCCTTGGATGGGAAGATGCCCGCTTCCTCACCCAAAATCCACGTCCAGTTGGAAGATGCATCCCGGTTTGGGATGCGCCCGGCTAGCATGGCGTCATGACGACTCAGATTGCCATCCGCCTGCCCGATGAGATGGTGGCGTTCCTCGACCGGGCCGTCACCGAGGGCCGAGCCGCCAGCCGAGCCGCCCTCGTCGCGACTGCGCTGGAGCGCGAGATGCGCCGCCAAGTCGCTGAGCATGATGCCGCGATCTTGCGCGAGAAAGGCGCCGGCGATGACCTCGACCCACTCGTGGACTGGACGGTGCCGCACATCGAGGTGACCGACTGACGTGCGCGAGGTCTGCCTGGCCCGCCTGGACAAGACCCGACCAGTCGTGGTGCTCACACGCGAACCCGCCCGCGCCGCCATGACCAAAGTCACCGTGGCACCGATCACCAGCACGATCAAAGGGCTCAGCAGCGAAGTGCCCGTGGGGCCGCACAACGGCCTGGAGCAGGCCAGCGTGATCTCCCTCGACAACGTCCTGACCATCCCGATTCACTTGCTGGGTCGGACCGTCGGATTCCTCGATTCCGAACAGGAAGCGCAGCTCGCCCGAGCGGTCGTGCTGGCGTACGACCTCGATATTCCCCTGAGCACGATGCGATAACCCATGAACAGCGGGACGCCCGCGCGGCGCCGCCGACTCCCGGACCCATGAGTCCGCCAACGACTCCTGCGCAGCGGAGGCGGTCCTGAAGCCCCGTCAGGCGATCGAGTCCTTCGAACCGGAACTGGACAAACCCGAGACCGACGGAATCTTCCGAGGGCCCTACACGCGGCTGCGGCTCCCGTTCGCCCCGGCGAGTGAGGACTGGCGCACCCACCTCGACCGGTTCCCCGCCGAATTCACGCCCTACGGGCACCAAGCCCGGGCGTACCGCACCTCAAGCCTTTCCGCTGACTCCTGCGCGCGCCACGCTTGGCATCTGCGCGCCGTGGAGCGCAATTTCACTCCTGGGACTCAGAGACGGATCACCACCCGTCAACGATAGGCATCTCGACGGTGTTCGATTCGAAGGACGACAACCTCGCGCGCGTCTTCGTTGATTCGATACAAGATTCGGTAGGTGCCGCGCCTCGCCGACCAAATTCCGGCCAAGTCGCGCTTCAACTCCTTGCCCACTCGATATGGATTCGCCACGAGCGGCCCTGTCATGAACTCGATCACCGCCGCGGCCACTTGTTCGGGAAGGTCTCGCTGGACGGCGCGGACAGCAGGTGGGGTCAACACCAACTCCCACGTCACGGGCGCAGCCTCCGGACCGCCTCAGCTCCACGGACGACGTCACCCTGGGCGTACGCCGCGTCGGCTTCCCGGATATCGGCAAGTGCCTCGGCATCAGACAACGCGTCCAAGGTCTCCTCGAGGGCAGCGAGGTCCTCAGGGCTGATCAATACGGCTACCGGATGCCCGTTCCGCGTGACAGTGACGCGCTCGTGGTGCTTCTCAACCCGATCGACCACGTCACTGAAGTGGTTGCGAACATCCCGCAAGGGTTCAGTACTCATGCACACAATTGTGGCGCGATCGACCGAAGGATCAAGCCTTTCCCACGCCCTGGCCGACTACTTGGCAACGACCTTCGCTCTCGCACACCAGCCGACCCAAGTCCCGCGCCCGCGAGCGAGCACTCCCTTCGACGACTCCGTCGAGGGTGATGAACTCGGTGACGATCAGCTGGCCCACGGTGGTGGCTCGTTCGGGTAGAGGTGTCGGGCGCGTACGCGGTCAGACGGCGACGAGGTCGTCGATCTGGTTGATGGCCAGACGACTGCCCTCGGCCGCCCCCATGTCGAGGACCTGCTGCAGCGCGGCGGCATCTTCGTAGCGGCTGACGAATTCGGCCCGGCAACCGGGGCCCGCGTCGGTATCGACCGCGGTGAACCGGCACTGCGTGGTGCCGACCGGCAGGTTCGGGTCGGGCTTGAGGTCCTGATCGGCGAATCCGTCGCGGAAGGTGAAGCCGTGCGGTTCGTCCACGCTGACCACCTCCCAATAACCGGGGTACTTCTCGCCCTCCGGCCCGGTCATGTAGTACGTCATCCGGCCACCCGGTGCCAGTTCGTGGTCGACGAAGGTCGCCGGGTGGGTGGGCGGCCCCCAGATCTTCTCGAGCTGGCGCGGGTCGGCATAGATCTGCCAGATCCGCTCGACGGGTGCCGCGAACTCGGCGGTGATGGTGAGTGTGAGGGTGTCCAGGTCGTGGTGGACCGCGGTGACGGGCATGTCAGTTCTCCTTGTCGGGTTCGGTCGTGTCGGGTTGGGGGTCTGCGGTCAGGAGGTCGTCGATCCGGGCAATCCGCCCGCGCCAGATCGCCTCGAGCTCGGTCAGCAGGGCGGCGGCCGCACGCACGATGAAGACGTCTCCGCGGGCCAGGGCGTGCCGCCCGACGCGCCGCTTGACCAGGAGACCTGCCTTCTCCAGGACGGCGACGTGCTTCTGGACCGCGGCGAAACTCATCTCATAGTGAGCGGCCAGCTGGGACACGGACTGCTCACCGGCCAGCACCCGTCGCAGGATGTCGCGGCGGGTCCGGTCGGCCAGCGCGTGGAACCAGGCATCCGCCTTCTCCTCGTCCGTGCCGTCCATGGGAACCAACATACAACCGATTGGTTGTATGTCAAGGCTCAACGGATAGCCCGCTCACCGGATCAGCGACGACGCAACCGGTCCATCGCGAACATCACGGCTGGCGAGGGCGCAGCGGCAGCTTTTCTGAAGTCGCTGACACTAAAGTACGCACGGTGATCACGATCAACGGCGCACAGGAACGCGTGGCACGTGGCGAGACCCACGAGGCGATAGTTGCCGATGCGCTCGAACGCGGGCAGACGGATCCGGCGGCCGCGCACGTCTTCACCGCTACCTATGCCGCGGACGCCCTGGCTGCGGCCCGCGCGGCTGACGCCGCCGGACGCGATCCGGGACGCCCATTGGCCGGCCTGCCCATCACGATCAAGGACCTTTTCGACGTCGCCGGCAAGACCACTCTGTCCGGCACGATCGTGCGCCGGGGCCTGCCGGCCGCTGAGGCCGACGCGGTCGTCGTCGCGCGGCTGCGCCGGGCGGGCGCCGCGATCACCGGGCGCACCAACATGGTGGAGTACGCCTTGGGCGGGGTGGGCCTCAACCCGCATTACGGCACACCGCGCAACCCGGCCGATCCCGAGGCGGCTCGAGTCCCGGGCGGCTCGTCGTCGGGCGCCGCCGTGTCGGTGGGCCTCGGCCTGGCGGTCGCAGCCGTGGGCTCGGACACGGCCGGCTCCGTGCGGATCCCCGCGGCCCTGTGTGGGCTGGTGGGCTTCAAGCCCACCCAGCGCCGGGTGCCCCTGACCGGATCGGTCGAGCTGGCCCGCTCGCTGGATTCGGTCGGTCCCATCGCCAACTCGGTGACCGACTGCCTGGCGCTGGACGCCGTGCTGGCCGACGACCCGCTCCAGGTGGATGTGCGTCCGTTGTCCGGCCTGCGGCTCGCGGCGGCCCAGACCGTCGTCCTCGACGACATCGAACCGGCGGTGGCCGCGGCCTATGAGCGAGCCTTGCGAACCCTTGCCGATGCCGGTGCCAGCGTCGAGGAGGTGCCGTTGGCGGAGTTCGGCCGGATCGCCGAACTCAATCAACCGAGCGGACTCTCTCCCATCGAGTGCTGGGCCGCGCATGGGGACCTCGTGGGCAGCCGCGAGGGCGATGTCGATCACCGCATCGCCCAGCGAATGAAGCTGGGCGACGGAATCAGCGTGGCCGACTATCTGGCGATCCACGACCGCCGTGCGCAGTGGATTGCCGAGACCGAGCGGGCGCTGGAACCCTTCGATGCCGTCCTGTGCCCGACGGTGCCGATCGTGGCGCCGCCGATCGACCAGTTGGAGGCCTCCGACGATGCCTACTTCGACGCCAACCGGCTGCTGCTGCGCAACCCCTTCGTCATCAACTGGCTCGACGGATGCGCCTTCTCGGTCCCGTGCCAGGCCCCCGGCGAGTTGCCGGTCGGCCTCATGATCGCCGGACCGCGTCGCTCCGACGCCCGCGTCGCTGAGGTCGCGCTGGCGGCCGAGGCAGCGCTGGGCTCGCGCTGAACCCGTCGGGCGGACCGCAGTGCCCGTGGGGCCGCCCAACGGTCTGGACCACGCGGGCGCGATCTCCCTGGACAATGCCCTCCGGGCATTCCGACGTGATAGATGTCCACGTCGTTGTGCAGGCGAGGGGGCATGACCACGCCGTCGTGACCTCTGATCCCGATGACCTTCTCGGCGTCGACCCAGGACTGCATGTCATTGTCGTGTGATCCCCCGGTGGCCACTGACCGACAATGGAGGCAGCAAGGAGGAGAACATGCCGAACAGGTCAAACGCCGCGCAACGCATCATCTGGCTGGTCAAGAACACCATCAATCGGGTCGCGATCCCTACTGCCCGCCGAGGGATCGGCCCGTTCTCACTCATCCGCCACGTCGGCCGAAAGTCCGGCCGCCACTATGAGACTCCGGTGCTGTTGGCGGAGCTGCCGGGCTATCTCGTGCTCGAGCTGACCTATGGCGAGCGGGTCGACTGGTTCCGCAACATCAGCCGCATGGACACGTTCGAGGTCGTTCACCGGGGCAAGGTCGTCACCATCGACCGAATCGAACCGTGCTCCGTCGAACAGGGCAGGGCGGCCTACGGCCCATTGGCCAGCCGCGTGCTGCGCGCGACCGATCGCCAGCACTTCCGGCTCCTGCACATCGCCACGACCTGAGCTGACGGCGCGCAGGAACCACGCCCCGTGACGTCGTCTCGCGATGTGGCTAGGGGAAATGTGGGGGTTGGCCGAAATGACCGTGGATTATGCGCGAGAGGCGCAGGGATACATCACACATGCGTCCCTCAGATCCACTCCTCGTCCATGGCCCTGACGAGGACGAGGGCGAAGTCCCAGCCGAGTGGGGTGAGTTCGACGCGGCCCTTGCGCTGGACCCACCAGCCGCAGTCCTCGAAGGACGCGATGTCGGCGGCCATGGACCGGCTGGCGATCTCCTTAAACCTGACCTGGTCGAACGACGGACCGGTGAACTCGGCGTATTCGTTCTCCCAACGCAACTCGCCCAACTCACCCATCGTCATCGGCCCACCGCCATAGGGCTCGGCGAGCGCAAAGAGAGTCATCAAGATGAACTTGACGTCCGACGGGATGCGGCTGCGCGACAGCACCGCGAGACCACCGAGGAGCGCGGACATGACCCAGTCCTGATCGGAAGCCGGGTCTGCGGCGCGGACCCGCACCGCACGCCGCCCGGAGGCATCGACCAGGCCCATCGCGACCGCGACCGCCCACAGCCGATCCAGGGGCAGACAGTCTCCCGCCGAGCGCCAGCCGTTGAGCGCGCGCTCCTTGCGCTCGGCCTCGGTGTCCGAGCTCTTGCGGTACGGCCGCGCCCGGCTCTCCCAGGCCCACAGGTCGAGGTGCTCATAAGCCTCACGGGCCACGGCGGGCCGCAACACCCCGGTGGCCGTGAGTTCCTTGCCATCGGCGAAGTCCGCGAGGGCGATGACCTGCCGCATGAGGCCACTCGAGCGGGCCAGCGGCCCGCTGACCTTGGGATCGTTCGGATAGAACGTCGCCTCGTCATCCTCGTCCAGACGGGGCGTGGTGGGCAGCTGCCAGCCCGGCGGGAGGTCACCGGTCTCCAGCATCGCGTTGGCCGCGTCTCCGAACGCCCGGCCCATCACGCTGCCCGCGTTGCCCGCACCCAGTGGCCTGCTCATCCGCACGTCGTCCGGCTGGGCGTTCCAGGCATCCATGATCTGCTGCAGACGCTCCTCCATCTCTTCCATCGAGTCCGCCTCATCCAGCGAGATGCCGATCTCACGCCCGAAGTCGACGATCCCCTTCGTCGCACCAAAGTTGTGCGGATCCGTGCACGCGGCGGGCATCTTCTTCGCCGCCGCCTTGGCCTCTGCGAGCAGCTTCTTCGGCTCGTCGGATGACCCGGCCATCCGGCCCGTCGAGCGAAGAAACCGCCAGAACGTGTCAAGACTCTGCACCAGCGCAGCGATATCCGGCACGCCCGCGGGTCCATGCGCGGGCCAGCGCACCAGCATGAGGTGACGGACGCTCTCGGCCTCCCACCGGTTCGCCGGCAGCCCGTCGTGTGTCGCACGCAGGTCGAGCGCCAGCTCGACGAGGCCGGCCTCGAACGCCCGCTCCTTCTGGGCGGCCCATCGCTCCGCATGCCTCAACAGAAGTTCGTGTTCATTCACGTCGTCCAGCGTTGCACCTCTCGGGGCGATCGTCACCCGAGCCTCCCCGTCGGACGAGCCAGGCAACCTCTGGCGAAGCGAATCCTCGCGATCGGCATGAATCCTGAGTAGGTTTCTTAGATGGCCACCACGCAACCCCGGGCCGAGGCCCCCGCCTGGGAACGCTGGCTGCCCGGAATCGCCGTGCTGCGGCGCTATGAGCGCCGCTGGCTGCGCGGGGACGTGCTGGGTGGGATCACGGTGACGGCCTACCTGGTTCCTCAGGTCCTCGCATACGCCGAGGTCGCCGGGCTGCCGGCGATCGTCGGCCTGTGGGCGGTGGTGCCGGGGCTCTTGGCCTACGCCGTCCTGGGCTCCTCGCGTCAGCTCTCCGTCGGGCCGGAATCGACGACCGCGCTGATGACCGCCGCGGGCGTGGGCGCGCTGGTGGCAGTGGTGGGTCCGGATCGGTACGCCGAGGTCGCTGCCCTGCTGGCGATCGCGGTCGGCGTCATCAGCCTGATCGGCTGGATCGCACGCCTCGGCTTCCTCGCGCAGCTGTTCTCCGGACCGGTGCTCGTGGGCTACATGGCTGGCATCGCCGCGCTGATGATCGTCAGCCAGATCCACAAGGTCACCGGCATCGAGGTGGAGTCCGGAAGCCTCCTCACCGAGGTCTGGTCGGCCGTCCGCAACGCCGGCACCCTCCAGGTCCCGACGCTGATCCTGGCCCTCGCCGTGCTGGTCGTGCTGTTCGCATTCCACTGGCGGGCGCCGAAATGGCCCGGTCCGCTGATCGCCATGCTGGGCGCGGCCGTGGTGGTGTGGTTCTTCGACCTCACCGACCTCGGCATCTCGGTCGTCGGCGAGGTGCCCCAGGGACTCCCCCAGCCGCGGCTGCCGGATCTGCTGGCTGTGGACCTGTGGGCTCTCCTGCCGGTCGCCGCGGGGGTGAGCATCGTGGCCTACACGGACAACGTGCTCACCGGCCGCGCCTTCGCGATCCGTCGGCGCGAGGAGATCGATGCGCAGCAAGAGTTTCTCGCGCTCGGCAGCGCCAACCTCGCGGCGGGAATGTTCCAGGGCTTCCCGATCAGCTCCAGCGGCAGCCGGACCGTGATCGCCGACGCCATGGGCGCGCGCACCCAGCTGCACTCCCTCGTCTCGATCGTCCTGGTGATCGCGACCCTGCTCTGGCTCGGCCCGCTCATCGGCACCTTCCCCACCGCGGCGCTGGGAGCGGTCGTGGTCTATGCGGCGATCCGCATCATCGACATCGCCGAGCTCCGCCGGATCGCTCGGTTCCGCAAGAGCGAGCTCGTGCTCGCCCTCGCGACCACCCTCTCGGTTCTCCTCTTCGGGGTCCTGATCGGCATCGGCGTGGCCGTCGGGCTCTCCGTCCTCGACCTCATCCGCCGCATCGCCCACCCCCACGACGGCATCCTTGGCTATGTCCCCGATGTCGCCGGCATGCACGACATCGACGACTACCCGGAGGCGGTGCAGGTCCCCGGCCTGGTCGTCTATCGCTATGACTCACCCCTGTTCTTCGCCAACGCCAACGACTTCACCACCCGCGCCCTCGACGCCGTCGAGGAGGCCGAGGAGCGCGGCCCGGTGCACTGGCTGCTGCTCAACACCGAGGCCAATGTCGAGGTCGATCTCACGGCCGTCGACGCGCTGGACGAGTTGCGTGCCCAGCTGGAGGCCCGGGGCGTACGCCTGGCCCTGGCGCGGGTCAAGGACGATCTGCGGGTGCGGCTGGTGCCCACCGGCTTCCTCGACCGGGTCGGCGAGGAGTTCGTGTTCCCGACCCTGCCGACGGCGGTCGGAGCGTACGCCCGGTGGTATGAGGAGCAGCACGGCCGCCCGCTGCCCCGTTTCCGGACACCGTCGCCGCCCTGCGCCCACCGGCCGCCGAGGACGACCCGCCCTGACGGCCCGCCGTCAGCGGCGCCGCTCCAGATAGACGATGTCGCGCCCGAACGAGAACACCAGGAGGACCACCGCGACGCCGGTGACCAGCTGGGCGAGCCACAGCGCCACGAACGGGGCCAGCGCGACGACGAGCGCGAAGCCCTGGAAACCGGCGATGAGGCGCCGCGACTGCAGGAATGGCAGCGGCGCCGACCATACGGGCCGCACCAGGCCACCGAGCCCGAACAGATAGCGCGCGAGCCCGATCATGAGCGCCCAGGGCGCGAACGGGGCCACGGCCAGGGAGGCCACGAGCAGGACCGCCGAGTCGGCCTCCATGTCCCAGCGCGCACCACGGGCCGTCGCCGTATCGGTCGCCCGCGCGACGGCACCGTCCACCGCATCGAGGGCAATCGTCGGGACCAGCAACAAGAACAGCGCCCACGGCCGTTGGGGCAACACCCCAACATAGCTCAGCGCGACCAGGGTCCCGCCGCCGATGACACCGACGAACGCCCTCGTCAGGGTCACCCAGTCGGCCGCAGTGAGCCGGGCCCGCGCGCGCTCACGCCCTGTCGCTCGCTGCCCGTCGCGTGTGTGCACCCGAGCAATCATGCCTGGTCACGCGCGGCAATAATGTCGCCATGGAGACACGGGCTTACTGGATCACCGGTCCCGGAAGGGGCGAACTCCGCACGGAGTCGGTCCCGGACCCGGGGCCCGGCCAGGCCCTTGTGCGCGCACTGCGGTCTGGCATCAGCCGTGGCACCGAGACGCTGATCCACCGGGGCGGCGTGCCCGAAGCCGTCCACGACCTGATGCGCGCCCCCTTCCAGGAGGGCGACTTCCCGTGGCCGGTGAAATACGGCTATCTGTCCGTCGGCGTCGTCGAGCGCGGCCCGGGCGAGCTGCAGGGCCGGCGCGTGTTCGCCCTCGCCCCGCACCAGGAGCGCTATATCGTGCCGGCCGACGCGCTCACCCCGATCCCCGACGACGTGCCCAGCGACCGCGCGGTGCTCGCCGGGACCGTCGAGACCGCGGTGAACGCGATCTGGGACGCCGCGCCGCACTACGGCGACCGCGTCGCCGTCGTCGGGATGGGGATGGTCGGTGCGTGCGTCACCGCGTTGCTGGCCGAGTTCCCGCTCGAGCGCTTGCAGCTCGTCGAGGTCGACCCGAAGACCCGCGACCTGTGCGAGATCTTCGGCGCCGAATGGACCACTGCTGAGGACGCGCTCGACGATTGCGACATCGTGGTCCACTGCTCCGCCACCGACGCGGGCCTGCAGACCGCGCTGCGCCTCGCCGGGGACGATGCGGACATCATCGAGCTCTCCTGGTTCGGTGACCACCAGCCCCGCCTCCCCCTGGGCGCCGACTTCCACGCCCGCCGCCTGCGGATCCGGGCCAGCCAGGTGGGCGGGATCGCGGTCGCCCGCCGCCATCGGCGGACGCACGCCGATCGCCTGGGCCTCGCCCTCGACGCGCTGCGGGACCCGCGCTTCGACCTCCTCCTCGGCGAGGGCTGCGCGTTCGACGACCTCCCCCGCTTCCTCACCGGCCTGACTGCCGGCGCGCCCGCCCGGGGGCTGTGCCAGCTCGTCCGCTATCCCTACCCCGACCCGACCGACCCGACCGAAGGATGATCGATGTTCACCCTGACCGTGCGTGACCGGATGATGATCGCCCACAGCCTGGATCACCCCGGCTTCGGCCCCGCCCGCCAGCTCCACGGCTGCACCTATGTGGTCGAGACGACCTGGCACCGCGCGGAGCTCGACGACATGGGCGTCGTCATCGACATCGGCGTGGCCACCGCGCAACTGCACGAGGTCCTCGCCCCGCTCGACTATCAGAACCTCGACGAGCTCGACACCTTCGCCGGCACGCTGACCACCACGGAATTCCTCGCGCGCTATATCGCCGAACAACTCTCCGAGCGCATCGACACCACCCCGTTCGCCGCCCTGGAGGTCACGCTGCGCGAGCATCCGGACGCCTGGGCGAGCTATCGGCTGGACCTCTGAGCGCGTGGCGCCGCCCACACCGGCCGGCCGGAGCCTGCGCCTGATCGTCCCCGTCCAGGGCCAGATCAGCGGCGGGCAGGTGTTCAACACCGAGCTCGCCCGCGCACTCGGCGGGGCCGGCTGGGCGGTCGAGGTGCGCGAAATTTCGGGCGACTGGCCCTCCCCCACCCCGGCCGAGCGTGAGCACGTCCGCGTCGCCCTGACCGCACCACCCGGGCCGGTTGTCGCGGTTGACGGCATCATCGGCTCCGCCTGCCCCGATGAGATCGGCGCGGCGGTGACGGCCGGTGTCACCGTCCTCGTCCTCGTCCACATGCCCCTGCCCGCCGAGACGGGCCTCCCCCCTGATCAGCAGGCCGCCCTCGCCGAGCTCGAGGCCCGGGCGCTTCACGCCGCGAGCGCCGTGACCGCCTGCAGCCACTGGTCCGCCCGCGACCTCCACCGGCGCTATCCCCGGCTGCCCGCCATCCACGTCCTGACCCCGGGCGCCGAGCCGGCGCCGGTCGCGACCGGCAGCGAGCCGCCCCGGCTGCTCATGGTCGGCGCCCTCACGCCGGTGAAGAACCATGCGACCGCCCTGGCCGCGCTCGCCGAGGTCGCCGACCTGCCCTGGCAGGCGCTGCTGGTCGGTCCCCAGCGCGACGGGCGGGTTCTGGAGGAGGTACGCCGGACTCTGCGCACCCCGGCTCTCGCGGGCCGCGTCGGCCTCCCGGGCGAGCTGCACGGCGCCGCGCTGGAGGGCGCCTGGCAGGGCGGCGACCTGCTGCTGGTGCCGTCGTGGGCCGAGACCTTCGGGCTCGTCGTCACCGAGGCACTCGCCCACGGCATTCCCGCCGTGGTCGCCCGCGGCACCGGCGCGGTGGAGGCCCTCACCGGCACCGCTGCCGGCGCCATCCGTCCGAGGGCGATCCCCGGCGCCGTCGCCGACCCCGGCGACCCGGGTGCGTGGGCGGCGATCCTGCGCGCGTGGCTGACCGACCGCACCCGGCGCGAGGGCTGGCGCCGGCTTGCCCACGAGCGCCGCCGGGCCCTGCGCCGCTGGTCGGACACCGCCGGGGACTTCGCCCGGATCGTGACGGGGCTGCCATGACGGCGCCGAAGGAGAACCGCGCCGCTCCCGGCTGGCTCGCCGCCCGCCGCGCCGCAGACATCGCGGCGCGCGAGCACGCGCTGCCGTTCGTGCGCCTCCTGGGGCGCCACCTGGCCCCGGGCCCCGCGCACGGATTCGACCTCGGGACGGGGACGGGCGCGAACCACACCTACCTGAGCGCGCGGCTCGGCGTCCCCCTGCGGTGGACCGTGCTCGATCATGACCAGGACCTGCTCGCCGATCCGGCCCATGGCGAAGCGACCCGGATCACCGCCGAGATCGCCGACCTGCCGGACCTGATCCGCCCCGGCACCGCGCCGACGTTCGTGACCTGCTCGGCCCTGCTCGATGTGCTGCGCCGCCGCGACGTGGAGCAGCTCGCCGACGTGGTGCTCGACCTCGGCCTGCCCGCGCTGTTCGCGCTGTCGGTGACCGGCGAGGTGACGATCACCCCGGCCGATCCACTGGACGGCCGCATCACTGATACCTTCAACGCCCACCAGCGGCGCGACGACCGGCTCGGCCCGGACGCGCCGCAGCACCTGGCGGCGCTGATCCCGCCGCACCGAGTCCGCCAGCTCCGCACCCCCTGGCAGCTGAGCGCACCGTCGGCGGCCGCACTGCTTCGCCCCTATCTCAGCGAGCGCGCCGCGGTGGCGACCGCCCAGGACCCGGCGCTCGCCGGGCCGGCCGCGGGCTGGCTCGCGCGCAGATTGGGCCAGATCGACCACGGGCGGCTGACGGTGGTCGTCGGCCACGTCGACCAGCTGATCATGCCGGAGGCCTGAGCACCATCTCCGTACAGATATCGGCCCCCATCCGGAAGTGCCGCGCCGCCCCGCGCAGTGCATTGTTGAGCTCGTCGGCGCCATCGAACCGCAGCCCCGGCACGCCGTCGCCGATGAGGACCGCCGCCGTCGTCAGATAGAGCCGGTCGACCGCACCGGCCGCCACGAACGACGAGACCAACCGTCCGCCGCCCTCGACGAGCACCCGGGTCAGCCCCCGCGCGCGCAGCAGCTCCAGGATCTCCGCGGGCGCCGCAGGTCCGGGTCGAGGCAGCCGCACCACCTCGACCCACTCGGGCGTACCCCCGGAAACCTCTGCCGCCGGCCCCACGCACCACAGCGTCGGCGCCTCGCCAGCGCTCAGCACGCGCGCGGTGAGCGGGACGCGCGCCCGCGGATCGATGACGACCCGGACCGGATCGCCACCCGGACAATCGCGGACGGTGAGCCGGCAGTCGTCGGCGATCACCGTGCTCGCACCCACCACGACGGCGTCGACGAGCGCACGCATCCGGTGCAGCCGGAGCCGGTCCTCGGGGCCGGTGACGAACTCGGCGTCACCGGTGCGCGAGGCGATGAATCCGTCGAGGCTCTGCCCGAGCTGGGCGATGACGAGATCACGGCCGGCGTCGACGAGCGGTCCATAGAGATCGACCAGCTCGTCGCCCGGCAGCGCCGGCACCTCCCCGCGCAACAGGGCGCCCCACACATCGACCGGCTGATCGTGACCCATTCGCTCACGCTTGGTGCTGAGATAGCGCGCGTTCTCGGGGCGGTCGGCCACCGGCACGCTCACCCGCTCGACCACGTCGACGCCGAGCGCGCGCAGCGCCACCTCCTTGGTCGGGTTGTTCGTCAGCAGCCGCACGCGTGCGACGCTCAGATCACGCAGGATCTGCGCCGATTGCTCATAGGTGCGGGCATCGTCGGGGTGCCCCAGCTCAAGGTTCGCATCGACGGTGTCGCGGCCCCGGTCCTGCAGGGCGTACGCCCGGAGCTTCTCGGCCAGCCCGATCCCGCGGCCCTCGTGGCCACGGACATAGATGAGCACGCCACGGCCGGCTCTCGCGATCGTCGCGAGCGCGGCGTCGAGTTGTTCGCCGCAGTCGCAGCGAAACGATCCGAGGGCATCACCGGTGAGGCACTCGGAGTGCACCCGCACCAGCGTCGGTTCGGCGTCGCGCTCGACGAGGTCGAGGCCGAGCGTGAGCGCGAGATGGGCAGTGCCCGCGGCGTCTTGGAACGCCACCATGTCGAACACCCCGTGCCGCGTCGGCAGCCGGGTCTGGGTGAGCCGTTGCAGTTGTCCGTCCGCGCCACTCAATGTCGACATATTCCTGGGAACCATGAGGGCAGTATCGACGTAATCCCCCGTCAACCGCTACTCCCCGCCCCGAAACTGAGCAGGTCCGCCAGGCGGCCGACCGTGGCCACGGCGCCGGAGCCGCGCAGTTCCGCGGCGCGCTCGGGGGACTCGGCGATGCCGATCGTGGGGACGCCGGCGGCGGTCCCCGCCCGCACGTCCCCGGTCGTGTCGCCGATCATCACCGCCCCTGCCGGCGGGGTGCGGTGCGCCGCCATGGCCCACCGGAGCACGTCCGGCCGCGGCTTCAGCGCGCCGAGCCGGTCGGCGCGCCGGGCATGGATCGTGACCTCGTCGCGCAGGCCCGCCCCGCGCACCACCCGGCGTACTGCCTCCTCGGCGTTGTTGCTCACCACCGCCACCCGGCCCCCGCCGTCGAGCCAGGCGTGGAGGGTGTCGATCGCGTGGGGGTAAGCCGGGCGGGTCTGGGCCGCGACGAGTTCCGCGGCCGTCGCGAGTTCGTCGGCGTCGGTGGCCAGCGCGGGATGGCGCACATGGATCTCCCGCAGGACCTGCACGTGATCGACCGCCGGCCCCGGCAGCGGATCCTCCGTCCGCTCCGCGCACCAGTGCGCCAGCCGCCGGGCGAGCTCCACATGCTCGGGGTCGGGGAGCAGCCGCACGAGCGGGCCGTCGAAGTCGACCAGGAGCAGTGACACGCCGGCCAGCGCGCTGTGCCACTGCCCAGCGGCGGCCATCACAGGAGCCCCCGGTCATAGGCCACGCCGACGGCGGCGGCGCGGTCGCTGACGCCGAGCTTGTCG
>JAUNRO010000013.1 GCA_030544185.1 Propionibacteriaceae bacterium
GGGTTGGGGGTTGTCCTGCTGGTCATGAGCACCGTGCTCTCCCTGCTCAGCTTCCTGGGTTTAATGGTCGCGGGCGCTGCCGTGCGCGGCGCGGGCACCAGTGGCACCGTGGTGAACACCACCACGGTCTGGGGGCCCAGTGGCGCCTCGAACACCCTGCGGGCCGTCGATGTCACAGGCCCCATCCTCACCGACGAGAGCGGGGGCGGCCTGCTGGTCACGGGCACCTATGGCTATGAGGTCGCCAAGATGATCGATGAGCTGGATGCCGAGGACGCCGGCGCGCTGATCCTGCGGATGAATACTCCCGGCGGCACGGTCACCGGGTCCAAGGCCATCGCGGATGCGGTCGCGCGTTATCAGCAGCGCACGGGCAAGAAAGTCTTCGCCCATGTCCAGGGGATGTCGGCGTCCGGGGGCATGTATGCGATGGCCGGGGCCGATGAGATCCAGGCCGACTATGGCTCCCAGGTGGGCAGCATCGGCGTGATCATGGGCCCACTGGCCCGCTTCCGCGACGTGGTCGCGGTCGACGGCGGGGTGCTCCAGGGCGGGGTCACCACCACCGGTGGCATCGAGGAGTTCTATCTGACCCAGGGCCGCGGCAAGGATGCCGGCAACCCCTATCGGGACCTGACCGAGGAGGAGCGGACCGTGTTGATGGACGGTCTGGAGAACGAATACACGCTGTTCGTCGACCACGTGGCCACCCTGCGCGATATTCCGGCCCAGACGATCCGCGACGACCTCGGCGCGCACCTGTTCGACGGCCAGACCGCCGAGGAGAAGGGGCTCATCGACGGCCGGCTGGGCGTCGACGAGGCCTATCGCCACTACGCGACCGAAGCCGGGTTTGACCCCGCGGACACCAAGGTGGTCGCCCCCACCACGCCCGGGATGCTCGGTTCGCTGCTCGGCGCGGAGCGCCGGGTGCCGGGTCAGGCGTTGCCGGTCGCGACCCAGGCCGGCGTACGCCCGGTCACTGCCCCGGCATTCTGCGGGCCCGCGCTGACGGTGCTTGCCTTCCAGGGCGATCTCAGCCGCGCGTGCGGGTGACGCGTTCGTTGCCGCAACCATCCTCCGGTCAGGCCGCCGGCTGACCTCGCCGGGCTGAGAAGCTGATCACGTGCGCGTCTTGCTGCTGGGCCCCTGCCAGGTCCTGGATGACGCCGGCGCCGCCGTGCCACTGACCGGCCGGCGCATGGCGGGTCTCATCGGACGTCTCAGCCTCTCCCCGGGCCGGGTCGTCGCCGCCGAGACGCTCGTGGACTCGCTGTGGGACGACACTCCCGGCGGCGGCGTCGACACCTTGCGCCGGCTGGCATCGCGGACGCGCACCCGCCTCGCAGACCATGGCGTGCAGATCGGACCGGTCGCGGACAGCGGCGGCTATCGGCTGGACCTCGCGCCCGTCGAGGTCGATGCCGCTGTCTTCGAGCGGTTGGCCGCCGAGGGTGCGCAGCTCCTGCGGGACAAGGCGTGGGACCGGGCGGTGCAGGCGTTCGACGAGGCGCTGGCGCTGTGGCGCGGCCAGCCGCTCGGGGGCATTGATGCCGGGTTCGCCGAGCGCGAGGCCCGACGGCTCGAAGGCATCCGGTTGGCGGTCGCCGAGGGCCGGATCGACGCCCTCTCCCACCAGGGCGACCCGGGTCGACTGTTGCCCGAGCTGCAGGCGCTCGGGGCGGCGCATCCCACGCGCGAACGCACGCAGGCTCTGCTGATGCGGCTGCTGCATGCTGCCGGTCAGCGGGGAGAAGCGTTGCGGGTCTATGAAGAGCTGCGGCGCCACCTCGCCGAGGAGCTCGGCACGGACCCGTCCCCGCAGCTCGCGGAGCTGCATCGAGACATCCTCCGGGACACCGAGGCGCCATCGCGCACGTGGACCAATCCATTTCTCACCCGGTTCTTCGGCCGCCGCGGCGAGCTTGCCGCCATCGAGGCGAACATGGCGCGCACCCGCCTGGTCACCCTGCACGGTCCGGGTGGGGTCGGCAAGACGCGTTTGGCCGCCGAGTACGCCGCAGGCGTCAGCGACGCCCGCGTGTGCTTCGTGGAACTGGGACCGCTCCAGGAGTCCGACAGCCTGGTCGCTGCGATCGCCGCCACCCTCGGCAGCGGGGACGCGCTGCTCGCGGCTGCCGGTGGGCAGGTCGTCCGGCTGATATCGGCTCTGTCCGCCGTCCCGACCCTGCTGGTGCTCGACAACTGTGAGCATCTGATCGGTGCGGTCGCGGACCTCGCGCTGCGGTTGCTGGCGGAATGCCCGGAGCTGCGGATCCTCGCGACGAGCCGTGAGCCGCTCGCGGTCACCGGTGAGGCCCTGGTCCGCGTCGAGCCGCTGACAGTCGGCGGCGGGGATGGCGGGGACGCCGTCGCCATGTTCACCGATCTGGTCTCGCTCGTGCAGCCCGACTTCCGCATCGATCCCGCCAACGAGGCCGTCGTGACCGAGATCTGCCAGCGGCTCGACGGTCTGCCCCTGGGGATCGAGTTGGCTGCCGCCCGGGCGCGATCGATGACGGTGCAGGAGATCGCGCGCCACCTCGATGAGCGGTTCCGGCTGCTGGCCGGCGCCCGTCGCTCCGGCGCCGCGCGGCATCGCACCCTGCGGGCCGTGCTCGACTGGACGTGGAACCTCCTCTCGGCGCAGGAGCGGCTGCTCGCTCGTCGGCTGTCGGTCCTGCCGGGTGGAGCCACCGTCGCCAGCGCACGGGCGGTCTGCGCCGATGGCGGCCTGCCGGCGGCGGACGTGCCGTTCGTCTTGTCGGCCCTGACCGACAAGTCACTGGTCCAGGCGACCACGGCGCGCGGTGGTGAGCCGCGCCATCGGCTCATGGAGACCCCGCGGGTCTATCTGCTGGGGCAGCTGCGGGACGCAGGGGAGGAACAGGCCGCTCGGGACGCCGCGGTCGGCTTCTTCGTGGACCTGGTGGGGGAGGCATTCGACCTCGTGCTGGGTCGGGACCAGATCCAGGGGTTGGCGCGCCTCGACGCGGAACACGACAACATCCTCGACAGCCTGCGGCATGCCGTGGCGACGGGCGACACCGCCGCCGCGGCCGCGATCGTGGCGCCGATGAGCTGGTACTGGATCATTCGCGGCCGCTATGAAGAGGCGGCCGGCTGGCTCGACGAACTCGTCGACCGCCACGGCGACGCGCTGACGCCCACCCTGCGCACCGTCTCGGCGGCGGTCCGGGCGGTGCTGCCGAGGGATGCTCCGGCCGACGCCGGCGCGCCCGGCGCCGCGCCCACCGCCCTGGCCAGGGATGACGAGGCCTGGGGGGACTACCCCCCGTTGGCGATGATCCTGCCCAATCATCAGCTGCTCACCGGCGACCATGCGGGCGTCCGGGCGTACGCCGCGCTCGCCGTGGCTCATCCGCACCCCTGGGTGCGGGCCGCGGGCCATGCGGCCTCAGCCCTGGCGGCCGAAGCCGATGGCGACGCGGCCGGCGCCGAGCGGGAGGTGGAGGCATCGGTGGCGGCGTTCCGTCAGGTGGGTGACCTCTGGACCACGGCCCAGTTGCTGGCGGGGCTCGCCGGGTTCCAATCGGCGCGTGGCGACACCGATGGTGCGGTTGAGAGCCTGCGTCAGGCGCTGCAACTGGAACGGTCCCTCGGCCCCTCCCAGCGGCGCACGGCGATCCTCGTCCGGTTGGGCGGCGAACTGGCCCGCGCCGGTCGGGCCGAGGAGGCCCGCCGGGCCTTCGCGGAGGGGCTCGACCCGGCGATGATGCCGACCGCCGAATCCCGGATCCTTGCCCTGGTGGGCCTGGCCGATGTGGAACTGCAGCGTGGCGACCTGGCGAAGACCGACGAGGTCCTCGCGCAGGCGCGGGCGCTGATGGATCGCCGGCTGGCCGATCCGGTTTTCCTCGCCGTGGTCGTCGGCTGCCGTGAGGTGGCCCTCCTGCTCGCGCTTGCCGAACCCGAGCGGGCGGTGGAACAGGCCTGGCAGGTGTGGGCTGCCGCGGGCGGACTCGGCGACGCCGCCGTTCGCGCCGAGACCGCGGAGGTCGTGGCCGACGCCCTGCTGCAGTCGGGGGACGCCGTGCGGGCCGCGCAGGCGCTGGGCACCGCCGCCTCGATCCGGGGCCGGCGCGATGACGGCAGTCCGCGGGTGGCAAGGCTGATGCGATCGCTCGACGATCGCCTGGGCCCGGACGCGTTCGCTGCGGCGTACGCCCAGGGCGAGTCGGGGGCGACCCCGCTCGAACGCTGAGTCTCCCGGGCGCCGGGCACCCACCGTCGGACAGGAGCCGCTCACCCCGGGACACCATGTCCGGCTGACGTCCGGTCGGCGTCCGGACCAGCGATCAGAGTGGCAGGCAACGGCGGACCAGTGGGTCCGTGCCGCCGATCGACAAGGAGCTTCCAGTGTTCGGAGCCAGAACAGCACCCCCGGCAGTTGGCACCATGCCCGGCGACCGCGCTGCCTCGCCGGAAGCCGTCACCCCGGCGCTCCGCATGCGGGAGGTCACGCGGGTCTATGACTCCGGCGCGGGCCGGGTGGCCGCGTTGCGGGGCGTGTCCGTCGACCTGCCGAAGGGCACCTTCACCGCCGTGATGGGCCCCTCGGGCTCGGGCAAGAGCACCTTCCTGCACTGTGCGGCCGGCCTGGACCGGCCCACCAGCGGCGAGGTGTGCCTGGGTGGGACCGCCCTCAGCGGCCTGTCGGAGAAGCGCCTCACCAGGCTGCGGCGGGAACGGGTCGGGTTCGTGTTCCAGGCCTACAACCTCCTGTCCGCCCTGACCGTGCAGGACAACATCACGCTCCCGTTGCGCCTCAGCGGCAAGCCCGTGGACGCGGCCTGGGCCCAGCGCGTCGTCGCCCAGGTCGGGATTGCCGACCGGCTGCACCGCCGGCCGGCGGAACTGTCCGGCGGGCAGCAACAGCGGGTGGCGATCGCCAGGGCGCTGATCGCCCGGCCGGACCTGGTCCTCGCCGACGAACCCACTGGCGCACTCGACTCCCAGACCGGCGCCCAGGTGCTCGACCTGCTGCGCACCACCGCCGGCGAACTCGGCCAGACCGTGCTGATGGTGACCCACGATCCGACGGCCGCGTCCTATGCGCAGTCCGTCCTCTTCCTGGCCGACGGGCGCCTGGTCGACGTGCTGGAGCGGCCCACCCCAGCAGCCGTCGCCGAGCGCATGACGCGGCTCGGAGGCCGATGATGCTGGGAATCGCCTGGAACACCGTGCGGGCCCGGATGGGCTCGCTGTTGGGTGCGTTCGTGGCACTGGTCGCGGCCACGATCCTGCTGTCGGCGTCCGGGATCCTCGCGGAGTCTGGGCTGCGGGCCTCGATGCAGCCGCACCGCTATGCCGCCGCCGACGCGGTCGTGGGCGGCAATCAGACCCTCACCATCCCCGGCGCTGACTTCACGGTGACCCAGCGGCTGCCCGAGCCCGTGCGGCTCCCGGGCGACCTCGCCAGCCGGATCGGGGCTCTGGACGAAGTGGAACTGGCCGTGGCGGACCACCACGTTCCGCTCGCCGTTGCGGTTCCGGATCAGCCGCCGGTCCCGGTGTCCGGTCACGGGTGGGACACCGCGGCGTTGGGCGAATTCCGGATCACCGAGGGCCGGGCCCCGGAGCATCCCGGCGAGGTGGTCCTGACCACCGGGCTCGCCGCGCGACTCAAGGCGCGCCCCGGCGACACCATCCGGGCGAGTCATGCCGCACAGCCGGCCGACTATCGCGTGGTGGGAATCACGTCGAACGGTGGCGCCGAACGCGCCGGGTCGGTGTTCTGGCCGGCACCCGACACCCGTCGCTTCGCTCCGCAGGACGGGACCGTGACCGCCGTCGGCGTGCTCGCAGCGCCGGGCGTCGGCCGCGCGCAGCTCACGCGAGCACTGGAGGATGCCGTCGGGCCCACGCCCAGCACGGTCTATTCCGGTCGGGACGTCAGCCAGATCGAATATGCCGACGTGGGCACCGCGCGCGGTCTGCTGCTGATGATCTCGGGATCGTTCGGCGGGTTGGCCGTCGTCATCGCACTCTTCGTGATCTCGGCCACCCTCGGGCTGTCGATCAACAACCGCAGGCGTGAGCTCGCCGTCCTGCGCGCGATCGGCTCCACGCCGGGCCAGATCCTGCGGATGATCGGCATCGAAGCCCTCCTGCTCGCGCTGGCGGCGGGGGTGATCGGAGTGCTCCCCGGCATCCTGGTCGCCCGCGCGATGCACGGCGCGTTCGCCTCGCTGGGCGCGTTCCCCGCCGACATGCCGCTTGCGGTCGGGCCGTTGGCGCTGATCGGGGCCGTGCTGTTGACCACCTGCACGGCGGTCGTCGGCGGGGTCACGGCGGCTGCCGGCCCGGCGTACGCCAATCCGGTCGAGGCCATGCGCGAGTCGAGCACCCCGCCCCGGTCTCCGGGTCGGTGGCGTGTCCCGGTCGGCCTGACCGTGCTGGTGCTCGGCCTGGGCGCCGCGATGCTCCCGCTGACGCTGCGCAGTGACGTCGGCGCGGCGGGCACGGGCAGCGCCGCGCTCCTGCTGGTGATTGCCGTGGCCCTGCTGGGGCCGACTCTGCTGCGGCCCCTGGTCGCGTTGCTCGGTGCTCCGCTGCGCCGGTTCCGGATCACCGGTTTCCTCGCCGCCGAATCGAGCGCGGCTGACCTGCGGCGGATCGGTGCGGTGCTCACTCCACTTGTCCTCGCGATCGGATTCACGTGCTCGATGATCTTCACCCAGTCGACAGTCAGCACCGCGGTCGCCGGGCAGGTCGACAAGTCGGTGCGCGCGGAGGCCGTGGTTATGGACTCCGGTTCCGGGGGCATCGGCTCCGCGACGATCGAGGAGATCCGCGCGCTGCCCCAGACCGGCAGCGTGGCCGCGGTGCGCCAGACCCAGGTCTTCGTGCCCTATTCGGTGTTCGGCGATCCCGACGTCGAGCCGCTGACCGCCCGCGGCATCAGCGCGGGCGGCGCGAGCCTCATCGACCCCGGGGTCGTGGACGGCAGCCTGGGCGAGCTCTCCGGCGACACGATCGCGCTGGAGAAGTCTGCCGCTCAGCTGTTGCGGCTGGACCTCGGCGACACCATCGACCTGCGGCTCGGCGACGGCACCCCGGCGTCGGTGCGGCTGGTGGCGACCTATGACCGAGGGCTGGGACTGGGCGGGGCCCTGCTGCCGGAGGAGGTGCTGGAGGGCCACAGCGCCGGGCCCTCCCAGCTGCTGGTCGGCGCGGCGCCGGGAACCTCGCCCGAGCAGTTGGCGACGGCACTGCGCGGCCTCACCCAGGGTTACCCTTCGCTGCAGGTGGCCGATCGGGCCGCGTTCGCCGACGGTGCCCGCGCGGAGGCCAACCTGGCCGCCTGGGTCAACCTGATCGGGCTCGGGGTCATCATGGCCTACATTGCGATCGCGGTCGCCAACAGCCTCGTGATGTCGACCCTGGCCAGGTCCCGGGAGTTCGGCCTGCTCCGGCTCATCGGCATGACCCGCGGGCAGGTGCTGCGGTCCCTGCGGCTGGAGGTCCTGCTGATCGTCGTGCTGGGGGTGGTCCTCGGCAGCCTGGCGGCGCTCATCCCGCTCGCGATCCTCAGCCTGGCCTTCCTGGGTGTGCCCGTGCCCGCCGGATCGCCCTGGGTGTATGCCGGCGTCGTCGTCGCGGCCGCACTCCTCGGATTCGGCTCAGTGCTCCCGGCGGCGCGAAGGGCGCTGCGAACGCCCCCGGTCACCGCCATCGGGCTCCGCGAATGACTCTCACCGACGATTGCTGGCAACGAAAAGGGAACGAGATGGATAGCTACATCGAAGCAACCGGACTGGTCAAGCGTTATGGCGCCGTCACCGCCCTGGACGGCGTCGACCTCTCGGTCGAACAGGGCACGATCCTGGGCGTCCTGGGCCCGAACGGGGCCGGCAAGACGACTGCCGTGCGGATCCTGTCCACCCTGCTACGACCGGACCAGGGCACCCTTCGCGTCGGCGGTTTCGACGCGCTGCGTGAGCCCGTGGCGGTGCGCAGTCTGATCGGGCTGACGGGACAGTACGCCTCCGTCGACGAGGAGCTCACGGGCCACGAGAACATCGAGCTCATCGGGCAGTTGCTGGACCTCACCGCCCGCGAGAGCAGGAACAGAGCCGGCGAACTCATCGAGCGTTTCGACCTGGTCGACGCCGCCAAGCGGCCGGTGAAGACCTATTCGGGTGGGATGCGGCGACGGATCGACCTGGCGTGCAGCCTGGTCGGGCGGCCGCAGGTCCTCTACCTCGATGAGCCGACGACCGGTCTTGATCCCCGCAGCCGGGCACAGGTGTGGGAGATCGTGCGCGGGCTGGCCGACGAGCGCACGACCGTGCTGTTGACCACGCAATACCTGGAGGAGGCCGACGAACTCGCCGACCGGATCAGCGTGATCGACAGCGGTCGGGTGGTGGCCGAGGGGACCCCCCAGGAGCTGAAACGCACGACCGGGTCCCAGACGCTGCACGTGCGGGCAGGCGACCCCGCCGATGTCGAGCGCGTCACGCGCGTGCTGAGCGATCTCGGCGCCCAGCCGGCCGTGGAAGCGGACGGTGTGAGCATCGCGGCCCCGACCGACGACCCCATCCTGCTGGCGGCGCTGGTCCGCCGACTCGACCAGGAAGGCATCCAGACCGATGAGCTGGCGCTGCGGCTGCCCAGCCTCGATGACGTGTTCTTCTCCCTGACCGGTCGACCGCTGCCCGACACCACTCTTGAGGAGATCTCACGATGACCGCTCAGACTCTGACCCCAGTTGAGCAGCACGCCGGCACCGTGCCGGTCACGCGCCGCATCGGATTCGTCGATGCGGTCCGGCACAGCCTCACGCTTGCCAAACGGAACGTGAAGTTCATCGTCCGCACACCGACGACGCTGATCGACACCGTCATTCAACCGATCCTGTTCCTGGTCGTCTTCGTCTTCCTGTTCGGCGGGGCCATCGCCGGCGGCTGGCGCGAATATCTCCAGCTCCTGGTGCCCGGCCTGATGGTCCAGATCATGCTGTACGCCAGCATGGGGACCGGCATGGCGCTGAACACCGACATCACCAAGGGCGTGTTCGACCGGTTCCGCAGCCTGCCGATCGCCCGCTCGGCCCCCCTCGTCGGTGCGGTCCTCGGCGATGTCGTCCGCTATGTCGTGGCCCTCGCAGTCCTGCTCGGCCTCGGCGTGGCGCTCGGATTCCGGGTCACCACCGACCTGCCGTCCGCCCTCGCCGCCGTTGTGCTCGTGATCGTGTTCGGCCTCACGCTGTGCTGGCTGTCCGTGCTGGTCGGCATGATGGTGTCCAGCCCCCAGGCGGTGCCCGGGCTCGCGACCGCGGTCATCCTCCCGCTGACCTTCGGCAGCAACATCTTCGCCGACCCGCAGACGATGCCGCGCTGGCTCGAACTGTGGACCCAGGTCAACCCGGTGACCTATTTCGTCGACACGGTGCGCGGGTTGATGATCGGCGGCCCCGTCCTCGAGCCGTTGGTGATCAGCCTGATCGCCGTTCTGGCCCTGCATGCGGTCCTGATGCCACTGGCGATCAGGGCCTACCTGCGCCGGGTTCGCTGACGCCGGTACGGGCGCTCACCCGTCCTGGGCGTCGAGATATTGCAGGACCGCGGCGACCCGGCGGTCGGAGCGGTCGTCCGGGCTCAGCCCGAGCTTGCCGAAGATATTGCGGATGTGCTTGTGCACGGCGCCTTCGGTGACCGTCAGCCGCTCCGCTATCGCCGTGTTGCCCAGGCCCTCGGCCATCAGCGCCAGCACATTCTCCTCGCGGGGGCTGAGCAGGGCCAGGGCGTCGTGGGCGCGTCGGCGGGCGAACAGCTGGGCCACCACGTCGGGATCGATCGCGGTCTCGCCGCGGGCGACCCGGTGCAGGGTGTCCAGGAACTGGTCGACCCGGCCGATCCGTTCCTTGAGAAGATAACCAATGCCCCCCGTGCCCGCGCTCATCAGTTTGGTCGCGAACGACTGCTCGACATAGGCGGACAGCACGAGCAGGGGAAGTTCGGGCCGACGGGCCCGGGCGCGGACGGCAGCGCGGATCCCCTCGTCGGTGAACGTCGGCGGCATCCGCACATCGATTATCGCCAGATCTGGCTCATAGCGATCTAGGGCTTGCAGGAACTGCTCGGCGTCAGCGACGCTGGCGGGGATCTCGAATCCCTCGTCGCGCAGCAGCGCAGCCAGACCTTCCCGGAGGAGGACGTCGTCCTCGGCGATCACTACTTGCATGGCAGCTCCGCTCGAATTGTGGTGGGCCCGCCCGGAGGGCTGTCCACGTGAAACGTGCCTCCGTGGAGCTCGACCCGCTGCCGGATTCCGGTCAGGCCGCTCCCGGCGCCCTCGACGGCGCCACCCCGCCCGTCGTCCCTGACCTGGATATGCAGGGTCTCTGCCTGGGTCTCGATCAGCACCTCGGCCCGCGCGGCGCCGCTGTGCTTGGTGATGTTCGTAATCGCCTCGGCGACGATGGAGTAGGCGGTGGCCTCGATCGAGGACCGCAGCTCGCCGAGGCGCCCGACACGGACAGCACAAGGCACCGAACAACCGAGGGTCAGTGTGTCGATCGCGCCCTCGAGGTCGTGGCTCTCCAACGCCGGGGGCAGGATCCCCCGCACCAGACTGCGGAGCTCCGCCAACGCGTCCTGCGCCGCGGTGAATGCCTGCTCCAGCGCCTGCTCGGCCTTCGGCGCATTCGTCTTGAGGGCCCGCTGGGCCGAACCCACCTGCATGACGACCGCGACGAGTCGGCTCTGGGCGCCGTCGTGCAGTGACCGCTCGATCCGACGAAGCTCGGCTGTGTGCCACTCGAGCGCCGCCGTCCGGGTCGAGGTCAGATGCGTGATGCGCTCCTCGAGGGAACCCTCATCCCGTGGGCTCAGCAGCACCCGTCCGGGCCAGGACTGGATTCCGGCGAGAACCGGCGAGAGCCCGAACGTGAGCGCCCACCAGCCGACTCCGAGCAGACCGACCGCTGCCGCGCCATACCAGTCCCGCACGGGCACCCCGATCGAGGCGCCAGCCAGATCGCCGGGAATCGCCCACCACCACAGCGGGAACGTCGAGTCCCGGATCGCGAGCACCGGCAGCATCACGCCGACCAACCCCGCCGCCAACCCGATGCTGGCGTGTGCCGCCAGCCACGTCAGATCCCGGCGCATCCGCCGTGACTTGAGCATGGCGGTCAACGCACCGGTGGTTGTCCTGAGCCTCAGGGTTTCGGCGGGCAGGGCAACCGGCAGGCCCCACCAGGTGAGTCGGTGCCGCTCCCGGTCGGCGACAATGCTCACCTGCCGCAGCACCATGGGCAGCACCAGCAGCCCGATGCCGAGGAGGCTGAGCAGTGCAGTGGCGATCAGGACAATCAGGAGGAACAACGCCATCAGCGCCGTGATCAGCCCGCCGGCGAGCCGTTCCAGGCTGAGAAAGACCTTGTTGGTGAGCAAAGCCGACACCTCGGTGATGAGGCGCTTGTAGTGGCGGGTGGGCGTGCGCATTGCGTCCCCTTTTGCTCCGGACTCGGCTTCACCCTAACCCGCGGTCGGGTCGCCCCGAAGTGCAGGACGCTGTACCCCGAATCGGGCAGTCTGCCGGATCGTCGGCCCGGCCGGGTCTGCCTAGGCTCGTGGTCAGTTGCTAGGGGAGACCGCCACCAGGGCGGTCGCCCGGGTATTCAGGAGGCCCAGATGAGTGACCCCTACCGTTTCGCCCAGGCGCAGAGCAGCGGCGCAGACGAATCCACCGAGACCCCTATCGGAACGGCCAAGGGTTCCGGTGCGCGCGTCCTGCTCTGGCTGCTGCTGGTCATTGGCGTGATCGGCAATGCGGTGACCTCGCTCGGCGGAGCCCACCCATTGGTCAGTCTTCTCTTCGGGATCCTGACCGTGGTTACGGTTGTCCTGCTGGTCGTCAGTTATCGGAAGCGCCGCGCCTAGCGCGGACTCGCTGAAGTAGTCAGAGGAAGCTGTGATCCAGAACATCGTCCCCCTGTTCGAGAAGCTCCGGCGGCATTACCTCATTCCCGGTGCACAGCTCGCGGTCTATCACCAAGGTGAGTTGCACGAGCTGGTGTCGGGTGTGGAACGAATCGGTGCCCACCGCACCGTCACCAGGTCATCCCGATTCGCGCTCGGGTCGGTGTCCAAGATCTTCACGGCCGCGCTCATCATGCAGCTGGTCGAGGACGGCGACGTGGACCTCGACCGTCCGATCACAGACCTGGTGCCCCATGCGGTCCGGGGCAGCGGCGATCCGGCCGGCGCCATCACTCCCCGGCACCTCCTCAGCCACACGGCCGGATTGGTCTCGGACCACGACGAGGGGAGCGTGACCGCCGCGTCCCTGCGGCGGCAGGCCCAGTCCGTCTTGGCCAAGGGCATCGTCAGCGAGCCGGGCGCGGCGTTCTCCTATTCGAACGGGGCGTACTCGCTGGCCGCCTATCTGGTGGAGGCCGTGACCGGCCAGGACTGGTGGGAGGCGTTGGAGTCCTTCCTGGTGGTCCCCACCGGGCTGCAGCTCGGCTTCCTCCACGACGCCCGGGATCCCAGGGCGGCCACCGACGTGGTCAGCGGCCACACCGTCGACCTGACCTCGGGCACGGTGACGCCCGTCGATTTCTACATCGAGCCGGCCCTCACGCCGGCCGGGGGTCTCGCGGGAACCGCCACCGATCTGGTCAACTTCGGCAGAGCCTTCATGGGTTCGGGCGACTCCGCCCTGGACTTCGGCATCGCCCACCCGGACGTGCTCCGGGAGATGGGCTGTGGGGTCCCTGCGGCCGACGCCTTCGGGCTCGCCGACGGTTGGGGCGCCGGCTGGGCGCTGCACCACGCGGGGGACCGGTTGTGGCTCGGGCACGACGGCACGCTCGACGGTGGCACCTGCAACGTGCGGGTCGATCCGAACGGCGGCACCGCGATCGCCCTCACCACGAACGCGACGACCGGTCTGCAGCTGTGGGAAGACCTGCTGCACGGATTCCGCGATTCAGGGCTCGAGGTCGGTCACTACCGCCAGCCGGTGCGGGCCATCCGAACCCACGCCCCGCGCCGGGAGATCACCGGGCGTTACGTCAACGGCGATCTCATCCTCGATGTCACCCGGACCTCGGACGGCCGGTTCAGCCTCAACCTCTCCAACGGCACGGTCGGCCAGCTCACGCCGGCGGCGGACCTGCAGTTCTCGGCCAGCCTGAGTTCATCCGGCGGGATGGCCTTCAGCGGCAGGTTCCTCTGCGATCCCGCCGACCCCCTGACCGTCAGCGCCCTCCAGTACAACGGGCGCACGCTCCTGCGGACCCCGTCCCCGGCCGGCGCGGCGACCACCAGGTCGCTGCCGTACGCCGTCGTCTGATTTCGCAGACCACCGGTTTCGATCCTGCTTCAATCCCCCGTTCAAGCCCTCCTCCCCCCAGGAGTTGATCGTCATGCTTTCGTGCGCCCACCATGCCGACCTCGCGTCCCTGTTCGAGCAGCGTTGCAGCGACCGACCCCAAGCGGTCGCCCTGGTGAGCGAACACGAGAGCCTCACCTATGCCGAGCTCGCCCGCTTGGTCGATCAGCGAGCCGGGAGCCTGCACGCGGTCGGCGCGCGAGCCGGCGGGGTGGTCGGTGTCTGCCTGCCGCGCGGCCGGGACCTCATCGTGACCATGCTCGCGGCGATGCGGGTGGGCGCGGCGTACCTGCCCCTCGATCCGGGATATCCCGCGGAACGGCTCGCGTACATGCTCGGCGATGCCGGCGCGCAGGTCGTGATCGTCGACGACGGCTCCACGCTCAGCTGCCCCGGCGCCCAGGTCACCTCGGTGACCGAGCTCGATCGAGCGGTCGGGGCCGCGCCTGAACTCCGGCCCGGCCTCGACGACGTTGCCTACCTGATCTATACCTCGGGGTCGACCGGTCGCCCGAAGGGCGTCGCGGTCACCCACCGGGGAATCGCGCCCCTGATCGCCACCCAGCGTGAGCGGCTGGATGTCGACGCCGACTCGCGCGTCCTGCAGTTCGCCTCACCCAGCTTCGACGCCTCGATCTTCGAGGTGTGCATGGCCCTCGGCAACGGTGCCACCCTGGTCGTGGTGGCGCGTGACCGGCTGCTGGGGGACGCGCTCGTCGACACCCTGCGCAACCATGGCATCACCCATGCGACCCTCCCACCGGCGGTGCTGCCCGGGCTCTCCCCGGCCGGGCTGCCCGCGCTGAGGTCGCTGGTGGTGGCGGGGGAGACCTGCCCCGGCGAACTGGTCGACCTGTGGTCGCGCGGCCGCGGCATGTGCAACGGCTATGGCCCCACCGAGTCCACCGCCTGCGCGACGATGAGCGAACCGCTGCAGGGCGCGGGCGTACCCCCGATCGGCCGGCCGGTCGAGGGAACCAGCGTTGTCGTCCTCGATGCCGACCTGCAGCCCGTACGCCCGGGTGCAGCCGGCGAGCTCTATCTCGCTGGCGCCGGTCTGGCCCGGGGCTATCACGGCCGGCCCGGGCTGACGGCCGAACGGTTCGTCGCCAATCCATTCGGCGCCGACGGCGAGCGGATGTATCGCACCGGTGACCTCGTGCGCGTGGACGAGGACGGGGACCTGGAGTTCCTCGGGCGGGTGGACAACCAGATCAAGTTGCGGGGTTTCCGCATCGAGCCGGGTGAGATCGAGGCCGCTGCCACCGCACTGCCCGGTGTCGCCTATGCCGCGGTGATGGTGCGCGAGACCAACGGTCGGCGCCAGCTGGTGGCCTATGTGGCGGCCGAACCCGGTGGGCTCGCCCCGGATCCGGACGCCGTCCGGACCGCGCTCGCCCGCGAACTGCCCGCGCATATGGTGCCCGCCCTGGTCGTGGTGCTGGCTGCGCTGCCGCTGACCATCAACGGGAAGGTGGATCGGGAGCAGCTCGCCCTGCTGGAGCCAGCGGGACCCGATGCCGATCACGTCGAACCGCGCACCGAAACCGAACGGCTGATCGCCGAGGCCTTCGCGGCGACCCTGGGCCTGGACCGGGTCAGCGTCGAGGCCGACTTCTTCGCCCTCGGCGGGGACTCGATCCTGGCCGTCCGCGCCCTGGCGCTCATCGAGACCCAGCTCGGCGGTGCCTTCGATCCGCGGGCGATCTTCACCTTCCCGACCGCCGCGCTGCTCGCGGCCCACGGTTCGGACCTCGCACCCGCACGCCCGATCGAGCGGGCACAGCGCACCGCGTCACTGCCGCTGTCCGCCGCCCAGCGGCGACTCTGGTTCCTCTATCAGCACGATCCCGCCAGCACCGAGTACTACACGGGGATCGCCCACCGGCTCCGTGGCACGCTCTCGGTCGACACGCTGCGCGATGCGATCGACGCCGTCCAGCGCCGGCACGAGATCCTGCGGACGACCTACGCCTCCGAGGACGCCGGCCCCGTCCAGGAGATCCGGGAGCCGGCTGACCCGGCGACACTGCTCTCACTGCACGACCTGGCCGAGGCGGCCCAGCCCGCCGCCCGGCTGGACGAGCTCCTCGTCGCCGAGGTCGAGCAGCCGTTCGACCTGATCGATGGGCGCCCGTTCCGAGCTGTCCTGATCCGGCTCGCCGAGGACGATCACGTCCTGGTGCTGAGCCTGCATCACATCGCCTGCGACGGCTGGTCGGTGGATCTCCTGAGCGCGGATCTGGCCGGGAGCTACCGCGATGTGCTGCGCGGTGGCGCGCCGACCGGGCCGGCGGACGCGCTCGATCGCATCGACTATGCCGACTTCGCCGTGTGGGACCAGGCCCGCTGGGCCGGCGACGAGATCGCCACCCGGGTGGCCTTCTGGCGCCGGGAACTGGAGGGCGTCCGCCCGCTGGAACTGCCCACGGACCGACCGCGGCCAGCTGTCCGGACCACGGCCGGATCCACCCACCGCCTGACGTGGGACGCCGCCCTCACCGATGAGCTCCGCGCCGCCAGCCGGGCGCGCGGCACCACCTTGTTCACCACGCTCACCGCGCTCACTCAGCTTGCGCTCTCGAAGGTCTCGGGCAGCCTCGACATCGCGCTCGGGGTGGCCTCGGCCGGTCGTGATCACCGCCAGCTCGACGAGGTGGTGGGCTTCTTCGTGAATCCGGTGGTGATCCGGTCGACGATGCGACCCGAGCACACCCTCGATGGCTTCCTGCGGGAAGTCGACCAGACCGTGCGCAGCGCGTTCAGTCACGAACTCCCGTTCGACATCGTCGTCGACCGGGTCGGGGTCGAGCGCGATCCCAGTCGCGCGCCGCTGGTGCAGGCGCTGATGGTGCTGCAGAACGCCCATGCCGACGCCTTCGAGCTCGACGGCCTGAGCGTCGCGCCGGTCCAGCTGCCGCGCACGTCGGCGCTGAACGATCTGGTGATCGAGTTCGCCGAACGGGACGGTGGCATCCGGCTCGTCGTGGAATACAACACCGACCTGTTCGACGCCGACCGCATCGAGCGCTTCGCCGCCACCATCCTCGGCTACGCGCGACAGCTGGGTGCCGACCCCGCGGCGCTCCTGGCCCGCACCGAACCGGGTGGGACCGGCGAACTCGACGCGATCCGCGCCTGGGAAGGTGACCTCCCGATCGACGACTCCGACACGGTCACCGCGGCTTTCGAGGCCCAGGTGGCCCGGACGCCCGGGGCCGTCGCGATCACCGGGCCGGGGGGCGAGTTGACCTATGCCGAGCTGGACCGGGCCTCGGCCCGCGTCGCCGCGCAGCTGCAGGCGCACGGTGTGGCCGCTGAATCACCGGTCCTCATCGTGCTTGACCGCGGGATCCACGTGATCGTGGCGATGCTCGGCATCCTGCGCGCGGGCGGTGCCTATGTCCCGGTGCAGGCTGAGGACCCGGCGGAACGGGTCGCGCTCCTGGCCGACGAGACCGGGGCGCAGTGCGTCGTCACCGATCGGGCCGCGCGGGACCGGGTCGGGCTGCCCGACCTCGTGGTGGTCGACCTGGACGAGCCCTGCACCGCGACGCCTGCGCACGTCCCGGCGCCCGAGATCGCGCCCCAGAGCCTGGCCTATGTCATGTTCACCTCGGGCTCCACCGGCCGGCCCAAGGGCGTGGCGGTCACCCACGACGACATCGTCCGCTTCACCCGGGACAGCCGTTGGCGCGGTGGTGCCCACGATCGGGTGCTGTTCCATTCCTCCCATGCCTTCGACGCCGCCACCTATGAGATCTGGGTGCCGCTGCTGAACGGTGGCGCCGTGGTCGTCGCCCCGCCCGGGCGCCTGGACGCCGAGGAGTTCGAAGCGGTCGTCCAGGCGTACGCCGTCGACGCGACCTTCGTCACCGCTGCTTTGTTCAACCTTTATGCGACCCAGCGTCCGCAGTGCTTCGCGGGCTTCCGCGAGGTGCTGACGGGTGGCGAGGCCGCCAATCCCGGCATCGTCGACAAGGTCCGTGCGGCCTGTGGGGCAACGCAGATCACCAACGGCTATGGCCCGACCGAAACCACGACCTTCGCCACCACGCACCCCTTCGACGACTGGCCCACCCCGCAGCAGGTGCCGATCGGCCGACACCTCGATGGCATGCGGGTGTGTGTGTTGGATGGGTTGTTGCGTCGGGTGCCGGTGGGTGCTGTGGGT
>JAUNRO010000014.1 GCA_030544185.1 Propionibacteriaceae bacterium
GGTCAGCCCACACCAGACGCCGACCACGGTCAGCCCACACCAGACGCCGAGCGAGGTCAGCCGGCGTCGACCCCGACGCGTACGCTCACGCGGAAGCAGATCAGACACGCAACCGTGCCGAAGGTGGCCACCAGCAGCAGTGGCACGGCGGATGCCGGGCCGGCGAGGCCGACGAGCGGGGACACCATCGCTCCGCCGAGGAACTGTGATGCCCCGATGAAGGCGGACCCCGCGCCGCGCGCATCGGCGGCGGACTCCATCGCCAGCGCCACGGAGTTGCCGATGATGAAACCGATCCCGGTGGTGAAGCACAGGAACGGGAGCTCGATGAGGAAGGCGGGCAGTCCGAGAAGTTGCTGGAGAGCCAGGATGACCACACCGAGACACAGCCCGATCATCCCGACGCGGAGCATGCGGTGCTGGCCATGGCGCTCGACGAGCCGCATGTTGAGGCTGCTGCCCAGCAGGATGCCCACGGAGTTGACCGCGAAGAGGACGCCGCTGCCGACTACGCCGACCCCCATGATCGTCTGGAAGACGAACGGCGACGACGCGATGTAGCCCATCAGCACCACGAACCCGAACGTCATCAACAGCGCATTCGCGACGAAGCCGGGTCGTCGCAACAAGGTGAGCATGCCGACGCGCGGCCGGCGATCGGCGGCCTCGTGCGGGTGTGGATGGGCGCGTGCCTCGCGGCCGTGGGTCTCTGGGATCACGAAGATCACCGCCAGCAGCATCAGGGCCGTGACGCCGGTCAAGGTCCACAGGATTCCCCGCCAACCGACCGGAATGGCGAGCACTCCCCCGATCAACGGTGCGATCACCGGGGCGATGGCGCCCAGCATCTTGAGCAGGCTGAACATCTTCGCTGCGGCGACCCCGCGATAGAGATCGGCGACGATGGCACGGGCGATGACGATCCCGGCCGCGCCCGAGAACCCCTGCACCAGCCGTGCCCCGAGCAGGATCTCGGCATTGGGCGCCATCGCCGTCACCGCCGTCGCGATGAGGCAGACCAGCGAGCCCACCACCAGCGGCGGCTTGCGCCCGATCCGGTCCGACAGCGGCCCGAGCACGAGTTGTCCCGCCGCCACCCCCAGGAAGAACGTGGTGAGCGTCAGCTGGATGACCGACGTCGGCACACCCAGCTCCTCGGCCATGGTGGGAAAGGTCGGCAGGAACATATCCGTCGCGAACGGCGTGAGCGTCGACAGCAACGCCAGCGCCACCAACAGCAGCCGGCCGCCCGAATGCACCGTGGGCGCTGGGGGTTCGGGGGTGGATTGTTTCATCACCGCGCAGTCTTCCAGCCTGGCAGGACCCGAAGGAACGGCGGTCACCGAGTGGTCGGGGGCGAGGTCACCGATCCCGGTCAGCCGAACTTCGCCGGCACGGCGTACGCCAACGCCGCGCGGACGGCCGTGATCGCGGGCGAGCCGCTGGACGCGCTGCGGGTCGAGGTGAAGATCTCTCGTCGCGGCGCGCCGGGAAGGTCGATAAGGCGCAGCGCTGGCCGCGCACCGCCGGCGGTGAGGCTGTTCACCATGCCCACCGCGTAGCCCGTCTCGATCAGCCGCATCTGGGCCTGCAGGTCTGCGGTCGCGAACCGGACGTCCGGCTCGAACCCATGGACCCGGCACAGCTGCTCCACCCAGTGCCTCGACGCCGCACCCACCGGCTCGAGCGCCCACGCCCTGTCCGCGGCCCCGGCGATGTCGGTGATCTCGGAGTCCCGGGGCACCGCCAGGTGCAGGGCATCGGTCATCAGCACCTGCCGGTCCAGCCCGGGATGCCACGGCGCGGCATGCCCCGGGTATTGCTCCGCCACCACCAGATCGAAGTCCCCCACGTGGGTGTCATGGAGCGCGGTCTCCGGCTCCCGCTGCACGATCTCCGCCCGCACCTCCGGCGCCTTTGTCGCGAGGATCTCCAGCATCCGCGGGACCAGCGCCAGCGCCGCCGACTGGAAGACCGCGACCCGCACCGTCCCGAGCGGCCGGCCCAGCGAGGCCGCCAGCTCGCGTTCTGCGAGCTCCAGCCGCTCGAGCACGACCTCGGCGTGGTCCGCCAGCAGCTCGGCCTGCGGGGTCAGGTGCAGTCTGCGCCCGCGCTTCTCCGTCAGGGGTACGCCCACTTCTCGCTCCAGGACCGACAACTGCTGGCTCACGGCCGAGGGCGCATAGTTCAGGGCCGCCGCCACCGCGGCGATCGTGCCCCGCAGGCGCAGCTCGCGCAGCAGCCGCAGCCGGCGTACCTCAAGCAACTCGCCCCCCCTGGAAACATCACTGGACACGAAGGGTGTCCATCACTAATCGTCACTTTACGCGAATGGTTTGCCGGGAGAGAATTGCCGTGATAGCGCGCTCGCGCCCTCGTCAAAGGAGACCCGCATGAGCTCTGCAGCCACCCCGCCCGCCACCCCCTCGCTGAGCCTCGACCACCTCCGAGCCCTTGCCCCGGCCGTCGAAGACCAGGTGCGCCAATGGCTGACGACCGCCGAGTCGATCCCCGCCGACGCTGCGGGTGAGCAACTTGCCGGCGTGCTGCGCGATCCCGACGGACTCGATTTCACCGTGCGCTTCGTCGACGGTGTGATCCGTCCCGAGGACCACGGCGTCGCCGCCGCCACCCTCCGCGAGCTCGCCGCGCGCCCGCCGGCGTTCGTTCCCTGGCCGATGCGCAAGGCGCTCCAGCTCGGTGGCGGCGTCGCCCCGTTGGCCCCCGCCGTCGTCGTGCCGATCGCCCGCCGGGTCCTGCGCGAGATGGTGAGCCACCTGATCATCGACGCGACCGAGGCCCGCCTCGGCCCGGCCATCGCCAAGATCCGCGCCACCGGCGCCCGCCTCAACATCAACCTGCTCGGCGAGGCCGTGCTGGGCCGCCGCGAGGCCGACCGCCGCCTCGAGGGCACGCGCGCGCTGCTGGAGCGCGACGATGTCGACTATGTCTCGATCAAGGTCTCCTCCACCACCGCGCCGCATCAGCCGTGGTCGTTCGCCGAGACCGTGGCCGAGGTCATCGATCGCCTGTTGCCGCTCTATCGCTTTGCCGCGACGAGTTCGCAGCGAAAGTTCATCAACCTGGACATGGAGGAATACAAGGATCTGGAGCTGACCCTCGAGGTCTTCACCCGCCTCCTCGACCACCCCGAGCTCCGCACCCTCGAGGCCGGTATCGTCCTGCAGGCCTATCTCCCCGACGCCCTCCCGGCCATGCAACGCCTGCAGGATTGGGCGGCCCGCCGCGTCGCCGCGGGCGGTGCCCCGATCAAGGTCCGCCTCGTCAAGGGCGCCAACCTGCCAATGGAGCGCATGGACGCCTCCCTGCACGGCTGGCCCGTTGCCACCTGGCACACCAAGCAGGACAGCGACACGCACTACAAGCGCGTCCTGCTGTGGGCCCTCACCCCCGAACGCATCCGCAATGTCCAGATCGGCGTCGCCGGCCACAACCTGTTCGATATCGCCTTCGCCTGGCTGGTCGCGAAGGAGCTCGGCATCACCGAGGGCATCGACTTCGAGATGCTCCTGGGCATGGCCCAGGGTCAGGCCGAGGCGGTGCGGCGGGACGTGGGCGATCTACTGCTGTATACCCCAGTCGTGCACCCGAAGGAGTTCGACGTCGCGATCGCCTATCTGATCCGGCGCCTCGAGGAGGGCGCGAGCCGCGACAACTTCATGTCCGCGGTGTTCGAGCTCGTCGACGATGAAGCGCTGTTCGCCCGGGAACGCGACCGCTTCCTCGCCTCCCTCGACGGTCTCGCGGTCGATGCTGCCCCCACCCACCGGATCCAGAACCGTCTCGACGCCCCCGACCCGGCGCCCACCACCGGATTCGCCAACGCCCCCGATTCGGATCCCTCGATCGCGGCCAACCAGGTCTGGGCCGAGGGCATCCGCACCCGCGCCCGCACCTCCCGGCTCGGCATCGCCACCGTCGAGGCCCACCGGATCACGACCGCCGACCAGCTCGACCGGTGCCTGCGCACGGCCCTCGAGGCCGGCCCCGCCTGGGCCGCACTGTCCGGCGACGAGCGCGCCGAGGTCCTGCACCGCGCCGGCGATGCGCTCGAGGCCCGCCGCGCCGAGCTCATGGAGGTCGCCGCCGCCGAGGCCGGCAAGCTGCTCGACCAGTCCGATCCCGAGGTCTCCGAGGCGATCGACTTCGCCCACTTCTATGCCGAGCTCGCCCGCTCCCTCGACCGCATCGACGGTGCGGTGGCCGAGCCCGCGCAGCTCATCGTCGTCACCCCACCGTGGAACTTCCCCATCGCGATCCCCGCCGGTTCCACCCTCGCCGCACTCGCCTCCGGTGCCCCGGTCATCATCAAGCCGGCCCCGCCGGCGGTGCGCACCGCAGCGGTGATGGTCGAGGCCCTGTGGGAGGCCGGGGTCCCGAAGGACGTGCTCCAGCTCGTCGACCTGTCCGAGAACGACCTCGGTGCCCAGCTCATCAGCGACGAGCGGGTCGAGCGGGTGATCCTCACCGGTGGCTTCGAGACCGCGGAGCTGTTCCGCAGCTTCCGGCCCGATCTGCAACTGCTCGCCGAGACCAGCGGCAAGAACGCGATCATCGTCACGCCCCATGCCGACTATGACCTCGCCGCCAAGGACACCCTCAACTCCGCCTTCGGCCACGCCGGCCAGAAGTGCTCGGCGGCCTCCTTGTTGATCCTCGTCGGCCAGGCCGGCAGATCCCGCCGCTTCCGCAACCAGCTCCTCGACGGCGTCCATTCCCTCACCGTCGGCCGGCCGTGGGACCCCGGCGCCCAGATGGGCCCGATCATCGCCCCCGCGGAAGGCAAGCTGCTCTCCGGGCTGACCACCCTCGGCGAGGGCGAGAACTGGGTCGTGGCGCCCCGCAAGCTCGACGACGCGGGTCAGCTCTGGACCCCCGGCGTGCGCTGGGGCGTGCAGCGCGGCAGCGAATACCACCTCACCGAGTATTTCGGGCCGATCCTCGGCATCATGCACGTCGACACCCTCGACGAGGCGATCGACATCGCCAACGAGGTCGACTATGGCCTCACCGCCGGCATCCACTCCCTCGATCCGGAGGAGATCGCCTGCTGGCTCTCCCGCATCCAGGCCGGCAACCTCTATGTCAACCGCGGCATCACGGGCGCGATCGTCCAGCGCCAGCCGTTCGGCGGCTGGAAGCGGTCGGTCGTCGGCCCGACCACCAAGGCCGGCGGTCCGAGCTATCTCATCCCGCTCGTCGACTGGTGCCCGGCCCCCGCGACGACGGGTGAGTCCCCCACCGACCCGGCCGTGCGTACGCTCCTCGATGCCGCCACCGCCATCACCGCGACCGGCACCGGCGCCATCCGGCCCGAGGAACTCGCCGCCCTGACCCGGGGGGCCGCCAGCGACGAACTCGCCTGGCAGACGGAGTTTGGCGTCGCCCGCGATGTCCAGCAATTGCTGGCCGAACGCGACATCCTGCGCTATCTGCCGATGCCGGGCGGGGTCGTGCGGCTGGCGGAGGGTGGCCGGATTGCAGACTTGGTACGCGTGGTCGCGGCGGCACTGCGGGCCGGTGCCCAGCCGGCGGTCTCCAGCGCCCACGAGCTGCCACCGGCCCTGCGGGCCGCCCTCGCTGCGGCGGACATCGCGGTCACCATCGCCGACGACGACGCGTTCGGGGTCACCGCGCGCCTGCTCCCGGCCACCCGGATCCGGCTCATCAGCGCAGACGTGGCAGCCGGCGTGCGCGCCCTTGCCGAGGCCACCGGCGGGCGACCCGACCTGGCGATCGTGGCCCAACCGGTGACCGAGGCGGGCCGCGTGGAGATGCTGGCGTTCCTGCGGGAACAGGCGATCGCGATCACGGCCCACCGCTTCGGCACCCCGAACCAGTTGACCGATCACCTGATCTGATCCGGCCACCGAGGTCGCGCGACACGGGCGTCTTGGGTGTGGTGTCTGCGCAGTCTCACCCCACGGGCAGCGGCGCGCCGACCATGCCGAACAGGTCCTTCGGGTCCTCGGGCTCGGCCACCAGATCGATGTCGATGAAGTGGCCGGTGACGGCTGCTCGGTCGTGGATATAGCAGAGCGAGGAGAAGTCCTCGATCGCGAACCCGACCGAATCGAAGATCGTCACCTGGTCGTCGCTGACCCGGCCGTCGGCCTTGTGCGCGATCACGCGCCACAGCTCGGTCACCGGGAAGTCCTCGCCCTGATGCTGGATCTCGCCCTCGATGCGGGTCTGCGGGGGATATTCCACGAAGACCGGACCACGGTGCAGGATCGCGGGTTCGAGCTCGGTCTTGCCGGGGCAGTCGCCGCCGATCGCGTTGATGTGCATGCCCGCGCCGACCCAGTCGTCGAACAGCACGGTCGCGAAGGCCTTGTCCGCGGTGCACGTCGTCACGACGTCCGCGCCGGAGACCGCGTCCTCCGGTCCCGTCGCCAACCGCACATCGAACCCGAGCGACTCGAAATTGCGCTGGGCCTTCGCCATCGCCTCCGGGTCGATGTCCCAGACCGACAACTCGTTGATCCCGAGCGCGGCACGGTGCCCGAGCGCCTGGAACTCGGCCTGGCTGCCGGAGCCGATCATCGCCATCCTCGTCGAGTCCTCCCGGGCGAGGGTGCGCGAGGCGAGGGCCGACATCGCGGCCGTGCGCAGTGCCGTCAGGAGGGTCATCTCGGCGACCAGGATCGGATAGCCCGTATAGACATCGGCCAGCGCCCCGAACGCCGTCACCGTCTGATAGCCGCGCGCGGGATTGGACGGGTGCCCGTTCACATATTTGAATGAATAGTGCCGTCCGTCGCTGGTGGGCATCAGCTCGATCACCCCCAGCGGCGTGTGGCTCGCCACCCGCGGGATCAGGTCGAAGCTCAGCCATCGGGCGAAGTCGCCCTCGATCATCCGTGCCAGCTCGTGGATCAACCGCTCCGGCCCCACATGCCTGGTGAACTCGGCCATGTGGGCAACGCCGACAAACATCGTCATGGCAGCCTCAGGGCGCGATGATGAGCGGGTCACCGGGCTTCAGGAAAGCCCAATAGTCCACGACCCGCTGATAGGTCTCGGCTTGTTCCTTCGTCGGGCTGAACTCGACGTAATCCGTGCCCTCGTGGACGAACGACGTGTGCCCCGGGGGGACGTAGTAGGCGTCGCCCGCGGTGAACACCTCCTCGCCCTCGGCGCTCCGATAGCGGATCGTCCCGGTGATCACATAGCCCAGGTGCGGGGTCTGGCACTTCTTGTCGGGCAGGTGGTCATAGAAGGGCGTGGTGTCGATGTCGGCGGTCTCGGTCTCGAAGTTGACGGTCCAACCGTTCGGGAAGTTCTCCGAGACGCTGACGGCGCCTGGGATTTCGTGCCGCTCAGTGGCGGTGAGTTTCGATGCCTTGGGCACGGTTCATTCCTCTCCGGGAGTTGCGGCATAGACCCGGTCACCTTGGATCCAGGTGCCGGTGACCCGGGTGTCGATGATCGTGTCCGGATCGATGGTGAAGATGTCGTTGGCGAGGGTGATGAAGTTCGCCTCGAAGCCCGGCGCGATCTGGCCGGTGTTGCCGAAGTCCGCGAGCTTCGCGGCCCGGCTGGTATAGAGCAGGATCGCCTGCGCCACCGACACCGCCTGCTCGGCCACGATGTCCGCGCCGTTGTAGGCCCGCCGGGTCACCGCGGCCTGAATGGACATGAACGGGTTGTCCGGATCGGCCCAGGTGGTCGCCGGTGCATCGGAGGTCAGCGCGAGCGCAGGAAGGGTCTCATAGAGGTCGCGAACCATATAGGTACGCCCGAATTGGTCGGGGGTCAGATTCACCGCATAGGAGTCGTATTCGGCGAAGAAGAAGTCGACGTTGCTGGCCAGGCCGAAATTCATCGTCGCGTTCTTCAGCCGCTCATGCAGCTCCGGGCTGGTGACGCTGCCATGTTCGATCCGCACCGAGGGATAGTCGGTGAGCCACGGCTCCTCATCGGCATAGAAGTCGACCACCTCCGAGATCGCCATATCCCCCATGGCGTGGAAGGCGATCTGGACCTTGTTGCGCCGCGCGAAATCGAGGGCGATGGCCATCGTCTCGCGGGTGACGGTGCGCATCCCGGTTTCGGTGCTGTCGCTGTAGGGGTCGCACATCCAGGCGGTGCGATCCGACATCGCACCATCCATGAACAGCTTGATCCCGCCCACGGCGATCCGTCCGGTCAGATCGGAGGGATCGAAATCGGTCAGACCGCTTTCGAGCAGTTTGTCGAAGTGGTAGTAGATCCGGGTGTGCTGACGGAACCCGGCCTCGGCGGCCGCACGATACTGGTCGAGCTGGGTGAACCCCTCCGGCCGGCAGAACATGTCGGTCACCGCGACGATCCCGCGGGCCGCCAAGTGGTGCGTGGTGCGGGCCAAGGACACGGCTTCGGCTGCGAATCCCGCCGACCCTTTCGCCTTCGACACCGCCTTGTTGGCGGCGTGTTCGGTCAGTACGCCGTTCGGGGTGCCATCGGGGTCGCGGCCGAACCGCGCGGCGGGCGGATCGGGGGTTTCGGCGGTGATCCCGGCGAGTTCCAGGGCCCGGGTATTGCAGATCGCCGAGTGGCAGCACGAACGCAGCACGAAGATCGGCTGGGTGGTCGACACCTTGTCGAGATCGTGCCGCGTGGGCGTACGCCGTTCGGCGAGCTTGGATTCGTCATAGCCCCAGCCCTCGATCCATTGATCCGCACCGGCACCGAAGTTCGGATGGGTGCGGAGCACGTCGATCATGTCGTCGATCGACCCCACGTCCGGCACGGTGCAGGCCACGGCATCCATGGTGAGCGCGATATACGTCGGGTGGGTGTGCGCATCGATCAATCCCGGCAACACGACCGCGCCATCGAGATCCACGACCTCGGCGCCCGCCGGGATGTCCTCGACCGGACCGACCCAGGTGAACAGACCGTCCTCCACGGCGAAGGCACGTGCGAAAGAGGTCTCATCAGTGCCCTGGAAGATCTGATCGTGCCGGTAGTAACGGGGGGTCATGTCTGTGTCTCCTGACTCTTCGGAGCCCACTTGGCACGGCCACTGCGCACGGCAATGACCGAGGTCACGACGAAGCAGACGACGAGGATCGTCGCGGCCCGCATGCCGAGCGGATACTGTCCCAAGTTGCCGAGCAGACCCCACAAAGGGGCGCCCAGCGCATTGCCGGCGTAGTAGAACGCCACAGCGAGCGCGAACACGCGGCCGAACTCGCGGGGCCCCACCGCGGCGCCGATCACCAGCGGTGGGGTGACGGTCGCGTTGGAGATGCCGGCGGACATGCCGATCATCGCAGCGAACATCAGTGCCGTGCTGCTGCCATAGATCATCGACGGCATATAGAGCAGGGCGGCAATCATCAGCGCTAGGCTCACGACCATCATGCCGACGAGACCGATCTTGTCATTGAGTACGCCCAAGAGGGGCTTCCAGAAGACCAGCGCGATCGTCCAGATCATGAACAGCGTGGAATAGAAGGCGATCTGGGCAGGGGTCCACGACGACGTGTCCCGCGGATGCTCATAGGCGGCCGTCTTGAACACGATCGACAGCACCTGGGTGACGGCCACGGCCATGCCGAACAGGAAGAACCCGATCGCGGCGATCCAGAAGGGGGCGGATCGGATGGACTCCTGATAGGTCAGGCCGGGGGGTGCTGCATTGGGATCGACTCCGGTCGCGGCCGTCCCGGCCTGCTCCGCACCATAGGGCACCAGTCCGACGTCGGCGGGCTTGTTCGTGATGAGCAGCAGCGAGGGCACGATCACCAGCACCAGCAGGATTCCCGCCATCAACCAGACTGCCCGCCGCCAGGCGTCTGGTGCCTCGGCCATCAACGGCGGGAGCACGGCGGCCCAGACGAACCCGCCGATGCCCGTGCCCGCCAGCACGACACCGAGGACCAGCCCCTTCTTCGCGACGAACCAGGCGGTGACCAGCGCAGGCGGGATGAGCGCCATGCTCAATCCATAGCCGAGGCCGATCAGGACACCCGCCGCATAGAACATCGGGCTGCCGTTGGAGATGGCGAACACGGCGAGGCCGGCGGCGATGATGATGCTGCCGGCGATGAGCATCACCCGGGCGCCGAACTTGGCGAACAACCGGCCCGAGAAGAACATCAGCGGGATGACGATCGCCGCGGTCATCAGCGTGAAATAGATGAGGAACGCGGCGGCGCCGTTGGCCGGCGTCTGCCCGTCCTCAGCGGTATAGAGATCGGCGACGATCGGTGCGGTCACCAGGGAGAGCCCGGACAGCACGACCGATGCCGAGATCATCACGAGCATGGTGCCGATGACGACGAGCCAGTGCCTGGTGGTCTTCTGCGGAGCTGCGGGGGCGGATTGCTCAGCGGGCAGGGTGGGGGTTGACATGGCGGACTCCTGGGTCCTAGGCGCCGAGTTCGTGCAGCACAATCTGCAGCTGGGTGGCGCAGCCGATGCTGAGGGTGGGGTGCTCCACCACATCGAACTTGGGATGGTGGTTGGCGAACGGCAGCCCCTGGGCCTGGTCGCCGCCATTGATGAGCACGAACGCGCCGGGGACGACGGCCGTATAGGCCGAGAAGTCCTCGCTCGCCCCCGAGGCGGGGACCACGTTGACGTTGTCCTCGCCGACCGCGATGGCGGCGGCCTTCAGCACCACCTCGACGCAGTCGTCGTCGTTGATCACCACGTCATAGGGCCGCACCCACTCGAAGCGATAGCTGCAGCCATAGGCCAGGCAGATGCCCTTCACGACCTGCTCGGCCCGCTGATAGGCGATCCGGGAGGCCTCGGTCGAGGTGGTCCGGATGGAGCAGCCGAGCTTGGCGGTGTCGGGGATGACGTTGGGTGCCTCGCCGGACTGGACCATCCCGGGGTTCACCACGACCATGTCGTTGGGATCCATGTTGCGGCCCACAATGTGATTGAGGGCGACCACGACCTGCGCGGCGCAGACGACCGGATCGACCCCCTTGTGGGGCATCGAACCGTGGGAGCCCTGGCCCTGGATGGTCAGGAAGAACCCGCCCGCGCTCGAGGTGGCGGCGCCACGGCTCACCGCCACCGTGCCGACGGGCCCGTTCATCACGTGGAAGCCATAGATCCGGGCGACGCCCTGCAGGACGCCGGCCGCGACCAGGTCGCGGGCGCCGCCGGGATTCTGTTCCTCGGCGTGCTGGAAGATCAGCTTGACCGTGCCGCCGAACTGGTCACGGTTCTTGATCAGGGCGGCGGCCGTGCCCAGCAGCATCGCCGTGTGGGCGTCATGGCCGCAGGCGTGCATCACCCCCGGGACCTTCGAGGCGAACGGCAACCCGGTCTCCTCCTGCACCGGCAGCGCGTCGGTGTCGGCGCGCAGCGCAATCATGCGGGTGGGGTCGGCGATCGTCTTCGTGCCCTGGATAACGCCCACCACCGAGGTCTTGGTGGGTTTGCTCGACTCGACGCCGAGCTGCTTCAGGGTCTTGATCAGGAAGTCCGAAGTCTCGAACTCCTTGAACGACAGCTCCGGGTTTGCGTGCAGATGCCTGCGCCAGGCCACCACGTCATCCAGCGGCACTTCGGGAATGGTGATGCTCATGGTCGTCTCCCGTCATTGGGGCGTGCCGTTATTGTGAAGGGGTCTGGACCTGCCCAAGCGAAAACCGCACAGATTTCCCTTTGTTGCCACGATTCACGCTCGAATCGCCCAGAACCATCAACGGGGTGGAGCCCCATGCACGACGAACTCGACCTGCAGATCGCGCATCTGCTGCAGATCGATCCGCGGATCCCCTGGGTGTCCGCCGCGCGCATTCTGGGCGTGTCGGCCTCCAGCCTCGCCCGGCGCTGGGCGCGGCTCACCGACGAGGGCCTCGCCTGGATCGCGACCTATCCGAGCCCTGCAGGCAGCGGTCTCACCGCGTTCATCGACGTGCAGTGCGCGCCCGGGCGAGCCGCTGAACTCGCCACCGGCCTCTGCGAACACCCGACGATCCTGAGCCTCGACGAGTGCACCGGGCAACGCAATCTGCTGCTCACCGTGATCGTGCCCAGCCAGGACCGCCTGTCGGCGTTGCTCCTCGACACCCTCCGGACGCTGCCCGGGGTCACGGATGCGCAGTGCTCGATCGTCACGACCATGCACGCCGAGGGCAGCAGTTGGCGGGTCGACGCGTTGGATCCGGAACAGCAGCGCGCCGCTGCCGCCGGGTTGCAGCGACCCGCTGGCAGCACCACCGGTGTGCCGGACCGGGACCTGCTGCGCCTGCTGGCCACCGATGGGCGGATGAGCGTCGCCGCCCTCGCCCGGGAGCTGGGGCGACCGACCAGCACGATCCACCGGGAGCTCAACCAGTTGCGCAGCCACGGCCACGTCAGCTCCCGCTGCGATGTCGCCCCCGAGCTCTCCGGCTGGTCGATCGAGTGGTCCTGGTTCACCAACGTGCCGCTCGGCACGAAGGCCGCGCTCGTCGACACCCTGCGCCAGCGCCCTGAGCTGCGCATGTGCGCCTCGGTCTCCGGGCGCGCCAACCTGGTGTTCAGCCTCCGGGCGCGTCACTTCGACGAGCTCGCGCAGTCCGAACGGCTGCTCGCCGCGAGCCACCCCACCCTCGTCCCGGCGGAGACGATGGTGCATCTGCGTCCCCGCAAACGCATGGGCTGGCTGCTCACCCCCGACGGCCGCACCACCGGCCACGTGATCGCACCCGACTTCGACGAGCTTCCCCAGCCCCGGCGGGAGTCACCTCACAGCGGCGCGACCGCCACCGCAGGCCCCGCCTCATAGGTGGCCGCACACTCCGCCTGCCGGCACTCGGTGTCCAGCATCTGCACCAGGATCCGGCCCGTGTTGTTCTTCGCCTTGAAGTGCCCGATCCCGTCCAGGTCACCGGCACTCATGTTGAACACCGCACCATCGGTGAGATCGTTGTCGACCGCCGCCGCGGGCGTACCCGTCCCGACATCCAATTGCGCCTGCACATTGTCACCGGGGGTGAACAGCGCACCCTGTGCGCATTCGGCGTATGCATCCAGCGCCCCGCAGTGCACCTGGTCATAGGCGCCGGCCGAGATCGTATAGAACGACACCTCGGGATGCTCACCAGGCATCGAGCGCAGCGAGCGCCGTCCGTCGGCGGCGGTCCAGTCGTTGTTGCCATAGCCCGCACCATCGGGATAGAAGCCGAAGATGTAGGGGTCGAACACGTTCTGCGAGCCGCAGGTCCGCGCCATCGGATTGGCGAAGCCCACGGTCCGGCACGAGCCCAGGCCCCGGATTCCGCCGGCGATGTTGACGAACCGGTCGACCCGGTCCCAGCCCTCGCCGCCCCGGGTCTCGGTGTCCCAGGTCAGGGCCGCCATCGACAGCGAGACCCCGAACGAATGCGACACGATGTTGACCTGGTCGGCGCCGGTATAGTCCCGCACCGCATCGACGAAGTCCAGGATCACCTGATAGCCGCCCGGCTCGTGATAGTTGTCCTGGGGCGAGCGCTGCTGTGCCTCGGTGAGATAGGTGAGCCCGAACAGCTCACAGCCCGAGTAGCCCGCCGCGCGGAACTCGTCATAGACCGAGTGGGGCGCGACCGGATGGTCCCCCACCGCGCCCGTCACGTCCGAATCCCAGTTCGTCGCCCGGTCGGCATTGCCGTGGACGAACACCACGGGCGTACGCTGCGGCGTGCAGTCTGCCTGACCACCGAATCCACCCACGACCCGCTCGGTCACCTCGGGCACCGTCTCGGCGAACGAGGGATCGAACTGCCGATCCGGGCTGTCGCACCGCGGGAACGTGAACGTCCCGCAGTCGAGCACGGAGGCTTCGGCCACGGGCTCCTCGCCCAGCGCGAACGCCCCCAGGCCCGCGCCCGCACCGGCCGCGAGGACCGCCGCGGGGATGATCATCTTCTTGGACCGCAGGACTGACGCCACGAGACCAACCTCCCAGAGCCGGGAAGGTGTTCACTATCCCAAGCGCAAGCAGCCTAGGGGGTCGCGCGGCGCGAAGGAAAATCAGTTCCGCGCGCCCGCGGCGTACTCCGTCAGCGGCACCGCACCGCAACGCCACGCCTCGATGACCGGCTCGAGGATCCGCCAGCACTCCTCCGCCACGTCGCCGCGGACCGAGAGCAGATGATCGCCATCGAGGATGCGGCCGAGGATCTCGCCATAGGGCCGCAGCGGATTGTCCCCCAGCTCCGCGCCGAGCTCGGTGGTGCCGAGGCGCAACCGGTCGGTATCGGTGTTCGTCGCGAGACTCAGCGCGATCCGCTGGGGATGCATCCCGATCGTCAGCACGTTCTCCGGGCAGCCACCCTCCAGCCCCTCGGGCAGGTGCCGCACGCCCCGGAAGCGGACGGTGATCGTCGACCGGTCCTCGGCGAGGGCCTTGCCGCTGCGCAGGACGATGGGCACGCCCGCCCAGCGCTGGTTGCGCACCTCCAGCGTGACCTCGGCCAGGGTCTCGGTCCCCCGGCTGGGGTCGACGCCGTCCTCCTCCGCGTACGCCGGGATCTGCTTCTGGTCGATCTCGCCGGCGGTATAGCGCGCCCGCCGGGAGGAAGCCACGGGATCGTCGGCCCAGAGGTGTGTGCTGCGCAGCGTATGCGCCATGAGGTCTGGCAGCTCGGGGGTGGCGATCCGCGCCGGCTCCTCCATCATCACCAGGCTCATCACGATGAGCAGATGGCTCTGGATCATGTCGATCAGCGCGCCCGCACCGTCGTAATAGGCCGCCCGTCCCTCCAGTGCGAGCGTCTCATCGGCGACGATCTCGATCCGCTCGATCCGGTCGGCGTTCCACGCGCTCTCCAGCAGGAAGTTCGCGAACCGCACGCCCAGGATGTTGAGGACAGTGTGATCGCCGAGGAAGTGATCCACGCGGAACACCCGGTCCTCGGGCACCAGATCGCCGACGAGGCGGTTGAGCCGGCGCGCGCTGTCCAGGTCGTGGCCGAACGGCTTGTCCAGCCCGAGCACGAGATCGTCCGGCAGTTCCTCACCGCACAGGCCGGCGCAGACCTGCTCCGTGGCCGACGGCGGGAGAGCGAAATAGAGCACGCTCGGCCCGTCGAGGTTGCGGACCAGCTGGGCCAGCTCGGCCCCGGCATAGTCCTCGACCTGCACCCACCGGCTTGCCCGGGCGACCTCCTCCAGCTCCCGGCGCCCGCACTCCTGTTCGTCGAGAACGCCGCGGATCACGTCCTGCCACTCGGCATCGGGCTTGTCCGAACGCCCCACGCCGATCACCCGGACCCGTCGGCCGGGCTCGGTGGCCAACAAGGTCCCGAGCCCGGGCAGCAGCAGGCGCGAGGCCAAGTCGCCGCTGGCGCCGAGGATCACGAAATTGGTGGTCTGCGCGGTCATCGCGGCATCCGGGATCACCGAGCCAACGCCGCCGCCGGACCCGGCGCCTCACCGAACCAGGCCTTGACGTTGGTGGCGAGTGCCCGTTCGAAGTCGTCGTCGTCGTGCGTCTCACGGATCCAGTCGTGGAAGGAACCCCCCGCAACCCGATCGAGCTCTGCCCGGCACTCCTCAGTGTCGGTGACGGCCCGGTTCAGCATCGCGACCGCCTCGTCCTCGTTGTTGTAGAAGAACGGATAGCCCTCGGGCACGATCGCGCGGGCCCATGGCGCGTCGGGGAACACCCCGATCACGCCGGCGAGCAGCGCCTCGATGTATTCGAGACCGTAGGACTCCTCCTGCGCCGTCGCCAGGAACGCGGTCGTCCCGGCCAGCGCCTCCCAGTAGCCCTCACGGGTGCGCAGCGGGCCGACCCAGGCCCAGCGATGCCGCGACATGGCCATCGCGGGCTCGCTGATCAGGTGCGCCTCGTGCAGCCGCATCTGCACGTTGATGCGGTTCTGCTTGTTCACCTTCTCGACGATGTCGATGAACTCCCATGGCTTCTTGCGATCGTGGCAATAGATCGCGGGATAGAGCACCACCGGGACTTCCGGCTCGTGGCGTGGCTGGACGCGCTCGACGCGGACGCCCAGGTTCACCCAGGCCAGCTTGGCCTGCTCGACGAACGGCTGGGTGGTCCACATCCGCATGATCTCGCGCACCTCACTGGCGGTGCGCTCGGAGTTGGCGAAGGTCGGGAACAGCGCGAACGTCAGGCCCAGCAGGGACTTGTTGACCCGGTGGTGATAGTTCTGCGATGCCGACCACCACACGAAGTTCATCAGCTTCGGCTCGGCCGCGGTCGAGTGCAGCACGCCCCAGACGCCGGTCGAGTCGATGACGTCCATGTTGATGACGAGCGTGTCATTGGCGTCCAGGAACTCCAGCGGGACCATGTCGAACCCGTTGCAGCGCTGGCTGGTCGGGCCGACCAGGATCGCGGGCTCGAACAGCCGCAGCAGCCGCCGCACGAGCACCGGGCCCGCCTCCTGTCCGACGATATCGCCGGACTCGTCCACGAGTGGCTGGTTGGCCGTGAGACCGTATTTCACCGCGACCCTCATCGCGCTTCCTCCTCCTGGGTGGACCGGGCGGCGCCGGTCTGCTGAGCGTACGCCCGCTCGGCCTTGCGCCGGGCCAGTTCCTCCGGGTCCGGTGGGGTGGGCCGCCGGTCGCGCTTCGCGCCGGTGTCCTGCTCGTCCTCATCGCCCATGGGCGCGGTGATGCGCATGCCATAGAACGAGCGCCACACGAAGACCATGGTCGCGATAAAGAAGCCACCGGCGATGACATAGGTCCAGCCGCCCAGGCCCTGATAGGCAAGGCTCACGGCGAGCTCCACGGCCAGCAGGCCGAACAGCGTGGTGAACTTGATGACCGGGTTGAGCGCCACCGACGAGGTGTCCTTGTAGGGGTCGCCGACGGTGTCGCCCACGATCGTCGCATCGTGCAGCGGGGTGCTCTTGGCGTGGAGATCGACCTCGACGATCTTCTTCGCGTTGTCCCAGGCGCCACCGGCGTTGGCCATGAAGATCGCCTGATAGAGGCCGAAGATCGCGATCGACACCAGGTAGCCGATGAAGAAGTAGGGCTCGATGAAGGCGAACGCCAAGGTGGCGAAGAAGACCGCGAGGAACATGTTCAGCATGCCCTTCTGGGCGTACTGGGTGCAGATCTCCACGACCCGCCGCGAGTCCTCGGTGGAGGCCTTGGTGACCCCGTCGAGCTGGATGTTGTCCTTGATGAACTCCACCGCCCGGTAGGACCCGGTG